>DATLIO010000100.1:0-5720 GCA_035539355.1 Luteolibacter sp. | reverse complement strand
CGACCAGCCGGAAAAGATCTACGTCCAGGACCGCATCATCGCGAACGCGAAGGAGATCTACGCATGGCTCGAGGAAGGCGCTCACTTCTACGTCTGCGGCGATGCCAGCCGGATGGCGCACGACGTCCATGAGGCGCTCATTTCCGTCGTCGAATTCGAAGGCGGCGTCTCCCGCGAACAGGCCGAAGCCTACGTCGAAAACCTGAAGAAGACCAAACGCTACCAACGCGACGTCTACTGATTTCCTGCCGCTGTTACTCAACACTGAATCCAGCAACCCATTTTCCCATGTCCGAAAAGAAACTCTCCGCCAACGAAGGCATCAAAACCCGCAGCAACTACCTGCGCGGCACCATCGCCGAAGGTCTCGCCGATCTTTCGACGGGCTCGCTTTCCGAGGATGACCAGCAGCTGATCAAATTCCACGGCAGCTACCAGCAGGACGACCGCGACCTGCGCGCCGGCCGCCGCAAGCACAAGCTGGACAAGGCCTACTCGTTCATGATCCGCATCCGGGTTCCCGGTGGTGTGGCGACGCCCGAACAATGGCTCGCGACCGACCACATGGCGACGACCTATGCGAACGGCACGATCAAGCTGACGACCCGCCAGGCGTTCCAGTTCCACGGCATCATCAAGACGAACCTCAAGCGCACGATCAAGGAGATCAACCAGACCGCGATGGACACGGTCGCTGCATGCGGCGACGTGAACCGCAACGTGATGTGCAATCCGAACCCGTATCTTTCGACCTCGCACGCCGATGTGTTGAAAGCTGCGGTCGACATCTCGGCGCACCTCACGCCGCACACCCGCGCGTATCACGAGATCTGGCTCGACGGTGAGAAAATCGAATCGTCCGAAGAGGAAGTGGAGCCGATCTACGGCAAGACCTATCTCCCGCGGAAATTCAAGATCACCATCGCGGTGCCACCGAGCAACGACGTGGACATTTTCGCGAACTGCCTTTCCTTCATCGCGATCGCGGAGAACGGCAAGGTCGTCGGTTACAACGTCGCCGTCGGCGGCGGCATGGGATCGACCCACGGTGTCGAATCGACCTATCCTCGTCTCGCCGATGTCATCGGTTATTGCACGGCGGAGCAGGTCGTCGATGTCGCCGAGAAAGTCGTGCTCGTGCAGCGCGATTTCGGTGACCGCACGGACCGCAAGCACTCGCGGTTCAAATACACCGTCGACGACTACGGTCCGGAGTGGATTCTCAACAAACTGAACGAGTATCTCGGCTACAAGCTCGGGCCGGTGCGTCCGTACGAGTTCACCGACAACGGCGACCGTTTCGGCTGGATCGAGGATCCGAACGGCAATTTCCACTACACGATGTTCGTCGAAGGTGGTCGTGTCCTTGATCGCCCGGGCTATCCGATGCGCACGGGCCTGCGTGAGATCGCCAAGGTCCACGACGGCGACTTCCGTCTGACCGCGAACCAGAACCTGATGATCGCCAATATCTCTCCGGCGAAGCGCGAGCACATCGAAGCGCTGATGGAGCAATACGGCATCAAGGACAGCCACGAGAAAAGCGCGCTGCGTCTCAGCTCGATCGCCTGCGTCGCGTTGCCGACCTGCGCCCTCGCGCTTGCCGAGGCCGAACGCTATCTGCCGGAAGTGATCACCAATCTTGAGGAAACCGTCGAGGAAGCCGGTCTCCGTCATGATTCGATCACCATCCGCATGACCGGATGTCCGAACGGTTGCGGCCGTCCGTTCATCGCTGAGATCGGCTTCGTCGGCCGCGGTCCGGATCGCTACAACCTTTACCTCGGCGGCGGCCATGCCGGCCAACGTCTCAACAAGCTCTACCGGCAGGACCTCCACGCCGATGAGATCAAATCCACCCTTTCACCGATTCTCCATCACTACGCGAAAGAACGCGAGGAAGGGGAGCGCTTCGGTGATTTCGTGATCCGCGCCGGCTATGTGGCCGCGACGGTCCAGGGCAAGGATTTCCATGCGAACATCAAGCTGGAAGCTCCGGCCACCGCCTGAGTTTTCCTCGAAAACAGCGGTTGAGAAGCCGCGAATCCGAACGATCCAACATCCATCAAAGTCATGGAAGCCCTCAAATTTGAAATCCCCGCGATCGCCGATGTCGATCCGGACGCGCTGTCCGCCGAGCTCGCGCCGCTGCGCGCGGGCGACCGGCTCGCGCTGTTGTATGACAAGCTCGGCGACCGCCTTGTCGCGTCCACCAGCTTCGGCATCCAGGCTGCGGTGATGCTCAACCTCATCAGCAAGCACGCGCCGAAGATTCCGGTCGTGTTCATCGACACGGGATTCCTTTTCCCGGAAACCTACCGCTATGCCGACGATCTGATCAACAAGCTCGGCAACATCGATCTCCGGGTCTATCATCCGCAGTACTCCGCCGCGCGCATCGAGGCCCTGTGGGGCGATCTCTGGGCGCAGGGCAAGGAAGGTGCGGACAAGTACGGCCTCATCACCAAGGTGGAGCCGATGAACCGCGCGCTGCGCGAAACCGGCGCCGATGTCTGGATCAGCGGCCTCCGCCGTTCGCAATCGAAGACCCGCGCCGACCGGCCGTTCGTCGAACAGCAGAAGCGGACGATCAAAACCTATCCGATCCTCGATTGGGCGGACGCGCAGGTGGATCTTTACTATCACCAGAACGATCTCCCGCCGCATCCGCTGGTGGAAAAAGGCTACGTCACGATGGGTGACTGGCACAGCACACGCCCGCTCGACGAGAACGGCGCGGAAGCCACCCGTTACGGCGGGGAGAAATACGAGTGCGGCCTGCACCTCGATTCCGGCACCTCCGATTTCCAGATCTGAGGAAACCCTTCCGAGGATTTTCTTTACGAATCCGAAATGGCTGAATCATCCTAGCGGCGGAATGAGGAAAGCGGTTGATCCGCTTTTCCTGTGATTGCGATCAAGACCGGACGACCGGCTTCCATGCGATCCACGGACTTTCCTGTCAAAGCATCTGATCATATCTAACCCCATAACATACTCCCATGGCATTGGCTGAAAACATGGTTGCCACCGTTGGCAACACCCCGCTCATCCGCCTCAATCATCTGACCCAAGGGCTCGAAGCCGAGGTCTATGTGAAGGCTGAGTTCTTCAATCCGCTGTTCAGCGTGAAAGACCGTATCGGCAAGGCCATGATCGAGGCCGCCGAAAAGGATGGCTCGCTCAAACCCGGCGGCCTGATCATCGAACCGACTTCCGGCAACACCGGCATCGCCCTCGCTTTCGTGGCCCGCGCGAAAGGCTACCGCATCATCCTGACCATGCCTGAGAGCATGTCGCTCGAGCGCCGTGTCCTGCTCCGTTTGCTCGGTGCCGAACTCGTCCTCACTCCCCGTGCCCGCGGCATGGGTGGTGCGATCGCCAAGGCGAAGCAGCTTCTCGAGGAGAATCCCGGCTCGTTCGGCCCCGGCCAGTTCGACAATCCGGCCAACCCGCAGGTGCACCGCGAAACGACCGCCGAAGAGATCTGGAAGGATCTCGATGGCAACATCGACGCGTTCGTCGCCGGCGTCGGCACGGGTGGCACGATCACCGGTGTCGGTGAGGTCATCAAATCCCGCAAAGGCGATTTCAAGGTGTTCGCCGTCGAGCCTGTCGCCAGCCCGGTCATTTCCGGTGGCGCTCCCGGCCCGCACATGATCCAAGGCATCGGCGCCGGATTCATTCCGAAGAACCTCAACACCGCCGTCGTCGACGAAGTGATCCAGGTTTCGAACGAAGATGCGTTCGCCACCGCCCAGGCACTCGCCCAGCTCGAAGGTCTGCCAGCCGGTATCTCCACCGGTGCGAACGTCTGGTCCGCGCTTCAGGTCGCCAAGCGTCCTGAGTTCAAGGGCAAGAAGATCGTCACCATCGGCGCTTCTTCGACCGAGCGTTATCTTTCGACTCCGCTTGCCGAGAAAGTCCGCGAGGAAGTCGCGAACCTCCCGGTCGCGGAAATCTGATCCCGCTTCATTCCAAAGCCGCGTCTTCCGGAAGGGAGGCGCGGTTTTTTATTGGATGGGTTGGCGAGGGAGGCGGATGCTTGGTCCGGGAGTGACCAGTGTCGAACAGGTCGGGCACATGAAACTCTCCCGTGAAGACGAAGGTTCAAGGATCAGGTGCTTTTCGCCGGGTGCCCGGAACATCAGGACGAGATGGGAAAAGCCCGCAAGCAATGTTCCCCAGAAGGTGTATTCCAGCTCAAGGGCTCCGGGTTTCAACGCCCCGTCGCAGAAGGGGCAATGGAGCGCGATGGAAGACGGTGGCGGGTGATTTCGTGCGGGAAATTTCATCAATGAATCCGGGTCCACGAGAGATCATGAATGTCCCGTGGCAGGGGCGCGAGATTTTCGTCCTGCAAACGGGCGAGCTCGGGGCCCGGCAACTTGGCCGGATGACGATGGAGTTGGCGGCAGGCGCGATCCCGCAGTTTGAGTGCGGTTTTCATGAGTTGGGCGGGATCGGCGTGCGACAGATGCCCGCGGAAATCCGGGAGGACCGATCTGCGGATGAAACCGGGATCGCACGAAGTCCATTCGAGAGGGAAGTCCGCATGGGCGACGGCGGTTTCCAAAACGGACTCCGCGGCAGGCGGGAGACGATCGCCTGGAGACAAGGAAGCGAGCCATTGATCCGAAATCCGGAAGTCCGCGTCGGTATCCTTCCAAAGGATCACATCCTGGTGGCGGAGCGGGAAGACGTGACCTTCGGAATCGATCGCGATGAAGGGCATGAAAGGAAAGAGGACCGGAAGATGGAGGTTCGGGTAAAGCGAGAGGTTGAGGTAGCGCCGGGCGACCCGCCGGTATTCGGAAAGATCACCGAGGTTCACCCACGGCACCTCCTTCGCTTGCAGGATTTCGACGGGGGTCTTGTTCACGTCGACCGTGTCGTTTGCGGGGTCGATGTAGAGCGGGCCGAGCTGGAGCGCGTTCTGGAAATAGAGATCCTTGAGCATCCCGTAGATGCGGCGGAGCTGAAGTCCGGCATCCGTCCATTCTTTCATCCAGGGTTGCTGGAGGGCGATGGCGCGGACGCGGCGGGTGATCGTTTCGCAGCAGCCCCACGGGTAGTTTGGCAGCGACGCGAGGTCGTGGTCCGCCAGTTTGCGGACTTCCATGAAACGGTCGAACAATTCACCGGAGCGACTGACGAGCCTGGCTTCGAGGGCTTCCGGAATCCCGGATGGCAGGAGATCGAGGAAGGTCGCGCTTTCGGTGAGTTTATTTCGCATTCGTGATTGCTAAGGAGGTCGAATGAAATGATGGTCCGCTCCCTCTAACAGAATGAAAAGTCCAATCGGGAAGGCGGCGAAAATTGGAACGGTGGCGGGTCTCGCCGCGTTAGCGGCAAGCGAGGCGGCGAATGCGGCGGTGGTGGCGTCCTCGATTTCGATGGTGGATCTTTCGGTTGCTCCGGATTCGACGATTGCCTTTGATATCGACGGGAACGGTACCACGGATTTCCAGATTTGGGGGGACCGGTTCGATGTTGCGAACACGGCTTTGTATTTTACGACGCCGAACGGATCTCTCACCCGGATCATTGGTTCCGGTAGTGTGGTGACTCCGCTGGCTGGCGGGTTTCAACTCGCGAACGGCGCGTTGCTTCCGAATGGCTCGATGTTCGAATCGTGGAGCGAGTTGTATTTCCCTGCGGGTGGAAATTCCGCCGGTGAATTTTATGCGGGTGTGCAGTTCTCCCGGAATGGGGAGTTG
>DATLIO010000099.1:0-3413 GCA_035539355.1 Luteolibacter sp. | reverse complement strand
GCGTGATGGGTTCCGCCGCTCCGGTGAATGCCGACGGAACCGACATCGAGTCCACGATGCGGGCGAAAATCGTGAGCTTCATGAAAGCCCGCGTCCGCACGATCACGGAAGGCAAAGGCTACCGCAGCGATGTGCTTTCCGCGATGATCGACAAGGAAACCGAATTCAAGATCGGCGACCAGGTCATCAAACCGAAGGGCGAGCTGCTTTCCCTGACCGCGAGCGAAGCCGTCAAGGAGTATGGCGACCCACCCACGCCACTGCTGGCGGCGGGTGTCGTGAAAAACATCGATGAGCTGCTCGACCGCATCCACGGACCGGGCAACTGGACCGTCACGCGCCTCGAAGTCAGTTGGTCGGAAAAACTCGCGCAGTATCTCACCAGCATCACCCCGCTGCTCATGGCGATCGGCATGGTCGCGTTGTTCATCGAGTTCAAGACACCCGGTTTCGGATTCTTCGGCATCGCCGGCGGCCTGATCCTCGCGGTGGTGTTCTTCGGTCAGTATGCCGCCGGCCTTTCCGGTCACGAACCCGCGCTGTTCTTCGCGCTCGGCGTGCTGCTGGTGGTCGTGGAAATCTTCTTCTTCCCCGGCTCGATCGCCTTCGCGATCGCAGGCGTCGCGCTCATGCTCGGGTCGCTCGTCTGGTCGATGGCGGATCTCTGGCCGAAACAGCCGATCCCTTTCACCGCCGACGTGTTTCTCCAGCCGATGATGAGCGTCGCCATCGGAACGGGACTCTCGGTCCTGCTGTTCGTCGTGCTCCTGAAGTTCCTGCCCAAAGGCGGACCGTGGAAAAACATGATCCTGGAATCCGTCGTGGGCGGTGAACCGGGCGGCCCCAAACCCTTGCTCACCGGCGGCCCCGCGCCGTCCACGTTGATCGGCGAATCCGGCATCACCGTCACGGCACTGCGCCCGGGTGGTCAGGTGGAAATCGGCGGCCGTCGTTACGAAGCGAAACTTCCCGTCGGTTCCGCGGATGCCGGAGTGCCGGTGATCGTGACACGCCAGGGTGAATTCAGTCTCGAAGTGGAGGTGATGAAATCATGACGCTCATCGTTCTGTTGTTCCTCGTCGGCATCGTCCTGATCGCCGCGGAGGTCATCGTACCCGGCGCGATCCTCGGAACGCTCGGCGGCCTCTCGATGGCAGGCGCCAGCGTGCTCGCGTTTTTCCAGTTCGGAAGCGGCGGCGGTTTCATCGCGCTCGCGATCGCGTTCACCATCGCCGCGATCGCGCTTTACCTTGAATTCCGCGTCCTGCCGAAAACGAAGATCGGCAAACGCGCTTTTCTGACCGAACAGGTGACGGGAGTCGCCTCGGCTTTCGGGGAAGAAGCGCTCCGGCTCGTCGGTGAACGCGCCGAAGCCGTCACCATGCTTTCGCCGAGTGGCTACGTCCTGGTTTCGGGACGTCGCTACGAAGCCTTCTGCCAGTCGGGACAGGCCCCGGCCGGAGCGGACCTCGAAGTCATCGGGGCCGACAATTTCCGCCTGATCGTCACACAACGCTAATATCATCATGCCCATCAATTGGACCATCATCGGCCTCGTCATCGGCGGCATCGCCGCCCTCATCTTCATCGGGATCGTCTTCTCGTTCTTCAGCGTCTGGCTGCGGGCATGGCTGGCTGGCGCGTATGTCGGCTTCACCGAACTCATCGCGATGCGCCTCCGCCAGGTCCCCTACGGCATGATCGTCGACGCGCGCATCACCGCGAAAAAAGCCGGCATCGACATCCCGATCAACGACATCGAGGCCCATTTCCTCGCCGGCGGCAACGTCATCCCGACCATCCAGGCGCTCATCGCCGCACGCAAAGCCGGCATCGAACTGGATTGGAACCGCGCCTGCGCCATCGACCTCGCTACGAAGGGTTCCGGAAAAAGCGTCGTCGAAGCCGTGCGCACGTCCGTCGATCCGAAGGTCATCGACTGCCCGAATCCGGCCAGCGGCCGCACGACGATCGACGGCGTCGCCAAAGACGGCATCCAGGTGAAGGTCCGCGCCCGCGTCACCGTCCGCACGAACCTCGACCGCTTCGTCGGGGGTGCGAAGGAGGAAACCATCATCGCCCGTGTCGGCGAAGGCATCGTCACGACCATCGGTTCCGCCGAAACCTACAAACGCGTCCTCGAGTCGCCGGACAGCATTTCCAAAGTCGTGCTGCACCGCGGCCTCGATGTCGGCACCGCGTTCGAGATCCTTTCCATCGACATCGCCGACGTGGATGTCGGTGAGAACGTCGGCGCCCAGCTCCAGGAAGCGCAGGCCGAGGCGAACAAGAACATGGCCCAGGCCCAGGCGGAAATCCGCCGCGCCGCCGCCGTCGCGCTCGAACAGGAAATGGTCGCCCGCGTCGCCGAGATGAAAGCCAAGGTCGTCGAGGCCGAAGCCGAAGTCCCGCTCGCCATGGCCGAAGCGTTCCGCAACGGACGCCTCGGCGTGATGGACTATTACAAAATGGAGAATGTGAAAGCCGACACCCAGATGCGCGGCAGCATTTCCAAAGGAGACGGCCAGTAACCCGGCACCGCGATGGATTTCATTTTCGACAATCTCAAGTTCATCATCGGCATCGTCGTCGCGGCGCTGTGGATCATCGGCAAGATTTCCGAAGCCAAGAAAGCCAGCCAGGAAGAACAGCCGCAGCCCCAGCCGTGGGAGGCGGACGAGGACTATGAGAATTGGGAGCCGGAGCCGAACCCGCGGGATCAACCGCCCCCCATCCCCCAGTTCCGCAACGCTCCGCCGCCACCTCTGCCGGTGTTCGTGGCCGCTCCCGACGAGGAGTTGCAACGCCAGCGCGTCATGCATGAACGCCTCGCCGCGATCCGGTCCGAAAAGCGTTCCGGCCAGCCGAAAAAGACCAACCCGAAAAAACCGACCGCTCCTGCAACCCTGGTTTCGCCCTCCATCAAAGCCCGCCTGCGGAACCGCAAGGAACTCCGCCGGGCATTCGTCATGCGGGAGATCCTCGATCCACCCGTGGGCCTCCGCTGACGGGCGGGACGATCCCTCCCCAAACCTGCGCTTGCCGCGCCGTGCCCCGGCGCTAGATTCCACGCGACTCCGTATCCCCGAATGGACACCCTCTACCCGATTCTCAAAGGCGCTGCCATCCTCCTGGTGGTGGTCATGTGCTTCAACGTCATCATCTTCGTCCACGAACTCGGCCACTTCCTGGCCGGACGCTGGCGTGGTTTGAAAATCGACCGATTCCAGATCTGGTTCGGCAAACCGATCTGGAAAAAGGAGATCAACGGCGTCCAATACGGCCTTGGCTGGATTCCCGCAGGCGGCTTCGTCGCGCTTCCGCAAATGGCTCCGATGGAATCGATCGAAGGAGGAAACAAGGATGAGAAACCGCTTCCTCCAATTTCCCCGCTCGACAAGATCATCGTCGCC
>DATLIO010000098.1:0-8767 GCA_035539355.1 Luteolibacter sp. | reverse complement strand
CTCCCGCTCCGAAGAAGCCTGCGGTGTCGAAGGCTCCCGTGGACCTTGTGCCGGAAGCGAAAGAAAAGGCGGAGGAGCCGGATCCGTTTTCTCCCGGAGCTGTCACTTCCAACACACGACCGATGTGGATCGGCGGCGAGTTGTTCCTGATGCGCGCTGTTTCCGGAGCAGTGCGCTCGATTTCCGGATCGTGGATCGATCAGGACAAACTGCGGACGCGGCTTTTGGGGGAAGTGAAGGATCTGCTGCCGGCTTCGAAACTGATTCCCGCGAAGGGGCCATCGACGGATGGGCTCGTGCTCGCGTCGTTTCCATTCCGATTGGATCCGGGACCGGCACCCCGCTATCATGGCAGCCTTGGTGCGCCGATCACGTTCTCGCTCGCCGCAGGTTGGGGGGCTTCGTTGATCGCGATCATCGCGGCGTCGTTGCTGGTCTTCGGCATCATGCGTCTCAGCGAACGGAGGGCCTCGTTCGTCTCCGCGGTGACCCATGAACTGCGCACGCCGCTCACGACCTTCCGGCTCTATTCGGACATGCTCGAAAGCAACGCGGTGAAGCCGGAAAAGCGGGGTGACTACCTGCGAGTGCTCTCGCGCGAGGCGGACCGGCTGGCCCACCTTGTCGAAAACGTGCTCGCGTTTTCGAGGATCGAAAGAGGCAGCGCGCGGTCCGTCGTTTCCACGGCCGGCGCGAAGGATTGGCTCGAACCGATGAAGGAACGTTTCGAAGCGAGGTTGGCGACGGCGGGGATGACCTTGGAAATGCCTTTGGCCGAACCCGCCGCGGTCCGGCCGGTCCGTGCCGATGCGGCGGCGATCGAGCACATCCTTTTCAATCTCGTCGACAACGCGGCGAAATACGCGGCGGGCGGAGAGCCTCCGGTCCTTCGGATTTCCGTCGCGGAAACACCCGGGCGGCTTGAAATCCGGGTGCGTGACCACGGCCCGGGAATCCCCGCCGCGGAGCAGCGCCGGATTTTCCGGGCTTTCCACAAATCCGCCCGGGAGGCTGCGGAAACGCGTCCGGGGGTCGGTCTCGGCCTGGCTCTTTCCCGTCGTCTGGCCCGGGAAATGGGAGGAGATCTGACCCACCTGAACAGCGAAGGCGGGGGATCGGTGTTCGTCCTTTCCCTCCCGATTTAAACGGCGATCGCTTCATTTTCACGGCGGATTGACACGCCAAGCCGACCTGCCATCTTCCTCCGACAATGTCCGAAGCCATCGGCAAAATGGCGCCTGCCAAAAAACCCCCAGTCTTTCCGATCGCCTGCTGGATGCTCGGACTCGTTGCCTTCAGCGAAATCATCGTCGGAGGCATGGCCTTGGCCGCGCGTCTCGAGGATTCGAAGGAGGTGAAAATCATCGAACGCGAGAAACTCGTGCCCGTGGAAATTCCCGCGAAGCGCGAGCCTGAGATCGCTTCCGTCGTGACCCGGCCGCCGGTGCCGGTCGCTCCGCCACCGGTCGTTCCGAAAGTGGAACCGGTGCCGATCGCCACGCCTGAGATCGCGGATCCGCTTTCCGAGCGGCTCATCCGTGACGCGCGCAAGGCAAGGGTCGCCGGTGACATGATGTCCGCGATCACGAAGCTCAACGAATCCCTCAAACAGTCGCCGGAGGATCCGAGCGTCCATTATGAGATGGGTCTCGCTTTCGAGGCGATGGGCATCTTCGACAAAGCTTCGCAGCATTACGAAAAGGTCTTCCAGATGGGTGTTTCCGGAGCCGGAGCATTGTATGAGCTCGCGGGGGCCAAGCTGCGCGACGGCTTCGAGCAACCCGGAGATTCACTGGGCAAGCTCGCTCTCGGCCGCGTCCGGATTTTCAAGGACACGCGCTTCGAGCATGGCGAACGGGTGATCCTCACGGCACCCGTCCAGAAAAGTCCTGGCGCGGAGATCGAACCCGGAGAGATCCAGGTCGAGGTGCAGTTTTTCAACCGGACGTCGAAGGGCGAGATCGTGAAGCTCGAGGACCGTTCATGGGCGAAGGAAGAGTGGCCCGCACCGCCGTTCGATTTCGCGGGAGGCGAGGAACCGCTCCGTGTCACCTACATCATCCCATCCCAGGATCCGCGGACGCAGCATCTTTTCGGCCAGGACAAGTACTACGGCCAGGTCGTTTCGCTCTACTACAAAGGCGAGATCCTCGACGTGCAGGCGTGGCCGCGTGATCTCGCCGGCCGCGTCGACAAACCGGCTCCCGCCAACGTGCAGCAGCAACAACAGGAACCGATGTTCGACCAACTGCCTCCGAGTTACAATCCGGACGCGCCGCTGCTGCCATTGCCGACCCAGGATCTGCCGGGCGACATCCCTCCGGACGCCACGCCGGTTCCGCCGTCGATCGAATCCCTTCCCAAGCGCTGATTTTCCCTTTCGTTCATGGATGCCGAATCTGAAGCCCGCCATCTCGGAGATTATCTGCTGATCGAACGATTGGTCGAAACACCGCTCGTCACCACCTGGCTGGCCGAGCAGGTATCGGTCGGCCGGCGCGTGCTGGTCGATGAACTCGATCCCCAGCGCGCATCGCGCAGCGCGGCTTTCCTGGCTGACATCCGCGCGAAAGCCGCCGTCGATCATCCGCACGTCGGCACCGTCTACGAGGCGATCGTCGAGCGGGATCTCTGTTTCTACGCCCACGAATTGCTGCCGGGCGCGACCTTCGAAGACCGCCGGCTTGCGGGTGAAACCTTCCAACCCTCGCATCTCGCGTATCTGCTCCGCCGCATCGCCGAGGCGAACCTTTATCATGAGTCGCATGGGTTTGCGACGTCGCAGCTCACGTTGGATTCGATCCATCTGGACGAGCAGAATGTGATCCGCGTGAAAAACCTCGTCGTTGCCGGACCGCGCACGCCCGACCAATCCGTGCGCGACATCAAGCGTCTCGGCGAATCGCTCCGGCCGCTGGTTGCCGACGGCCAGCCGGGCACGACGCGGATCGGTTCGGTGCTCGGATGGATGCGGGGCGAGGGGGTCGTCGATGCGATCGGCTGGGAGGATGTCCGCAAGTTCTGCGAACAGATCGAGGAACAGCTCACGGGTCCGCTTTCGAACATCAGCCCCCGTCACGGCAAAGGAGAGGAAAAACAGAAGCCGATTCTTCTCATCGCGGGCCTCACCGCGGCGGCGGTCGCCGCGATCGCGTTCATCGCCGTCAAAGCCAACCCGCCCGCTCCGAAAATTCCGCCGCGTCTTCCGTTGCCGGATCCCGTTTCGGTTCCGGAAGGCACCTATCCGACTCCGGATGACACCCGCGAAATGGTGCGGGCGTTCAAAATTTCCGCGAATGAAACGACCATCGGCCAATACGCCGAATTCCTCGATGCCCTCGCCGTTCTGGCGCAGAGCAAGCGCGAACGGCTTTTCGATGTCGAAGGCCAGCCTGAGAAAAAGAAAGGCCATGAACCGGATGACTGGGCCGCGCTGCTTGCCGCGGCGAGAGCGAACGGCGCCTGGAACGGCAGGCCGGTGACGTTGGATACTCCCGTGGTCGGCGTCGACTGGTGGGATGCGATGGCTTACGCGGAGTGGAAGCAAGGCCGCCTGCCGACCCAGGAGGAATGGTTCGCCGCGCTCCGCCAATCCGTGGAGAAACCCTCCGCGCTTCCCGTTGGAAATTGGCAGCCGGTCACCGCGGAAACGCCGGACCGCACTCCGAGCGGACTTGTCGGCATGGCCGGATCGGTTTCGGAATGGATCCGCCGTCCCGCGCCGAATCCATCGAATCCCGTCGGCGAAAGCCTGCGTGTCATCATCGGCGGCTCGTATCTGAAGCCGGCGCAAGGCGCGCTTTCCCGTGAATGGACGGGAGACCGTTCGTTGCGGCGCCCGGATGTCGGTTTCCGGATCATCGTCGATCCGGATTGAAAGTGCCGGTCATTTCTTCCGGCTGCCCTGCCACTCCCAGAGCTCGTTGAGAAGCAGCCGCTCGATCTGCCGGATCATCTGCTCCGCCGCGCTCGCGCACTTCGCTTCCTCGAGTTTCGGCCGAAGCCGGGCCAACGTCTGCACGAGCTGGCGGTAGAGGCCCGCGCGGCGCTTGAATTCGAACACGGAGATCATCGCGAGGCTCCACGCGGCGATTCCGGGAAGCAGCATGGGGATGAACTCGATGCCCCATTTCTCCCAATCTTCCTGGATCGGCTTCCCGGTCAGGGCGGCGTACAGTTTGAGGAAGACCGTTCCGCCGGTGAAAATCACCGCCCCCACGGAAGCGACCCAGAACAGTTTGCCGAAGAACTTCATTTTGCGTTCGGCCCGGCCGCCCTGTTTTTCAAAGAACCGCATCTGATCGTCGATCCGCAGGGTGAGATAGCGGTCGCGCGCCCGCTCCCATCCGAGGCGCCGGCCGACCAGCTGCAGCGCCGCGCTGCGCAGGAACGGGCCTTCCTGTTCGAAGAGATCGAGCGCGGGCGGACGCAGCGGGCTCGCGGGATCGTGCGAATACAGGAGCGAGCGCAACAGTTCCGCGCGCACGCGATCGCGCACCCAGCCTTCCTGCAACCGCAGCCGCGCTCCGACCCAGGGCAGGCCCGCCGCGATCATCGCGAGCACGAATTTCAAGGCGGCGCCGACTTCCTTTGCGGCGGTCGTCAGGAAAATGAGCAACGCCGCCTCGATGAAAGTCGCCAGATGGTTCACCGACATCGAGCCCGCGGCGAACCATCGTGATTTCGGCGCCCGGGTCACCGCCCGGAGATCGAGTTTTCTGAACAGGCCCCGTATGGATCTCGCCGCAGGCAGATCATCAAACGATCTGCAGGGCGTTTGTCCGGGAGACGCACCCGCCTGCCATGAAACCTTGAATGAAGCGGTGTCGATGATGCGGGACGGCACTTCCCATTTGGCGGCCTCCGCGACGGTTTCTCCCGTACCTCCGAGACCTTTCGGCGGTTGTCCGTTCCAGGCGAAGATCATCCGGTCGGCGATGTCGAGGATCTGGCGTGAGACCACGTGATAGGCCGCGGGCGCCTCTTCGTTTCCGGACGCCACCTCGCACCAGAGCGCGGCATCCATCAGCGCCGCCGCCCGTTTCCAATCCTCCGGATTCTCGAAATCTTCCGCGAACCGCTCGCGCCCGAATGGGAGCAGCACCACGGTCCGCAGCCCCGCTTCCGCACAGGCCTCGAGGAAAACGAGATCGGCTCCGGCGGCGGCGCTTGAAAGCCCCACGACCTCGCCGTTGAGATCCGCGGCGAACGTTTCGAGCTCGCGCAGGATCACCGCTTTCAGCGTCGCCGGTTCGGTGATGCGCCGGTGGCCGGCGAAGCCGATGAACCACATGCGGCGGAACAAACGGATCCCGTCAGAGTTCATCGAAGTGCGAAAGTTTCACGGTCTCCTCCGCATCGCGCGTGCCGCGTTCGATCAGGAAATCCATGAGCTCGAGATTATCCAGCGTGAACCCGCGCGCGGTCACGCGTCCGGCCTCTTCAAGATCCTCGTCGGAAAACACCCGGTCGTAGCGGGTGTAGAGGAACTTCGCATCGGATGATGGGCGGGCAAGGTCGCCGAGTTCGCCATCCACGCGCGGGCCGTGGCGGCATTCCCCATGCACGCGGCAGAGCAGATCCTGGTATTGTTGGAACGAACCGATCAGCGAGCTCGGAAGGTTTTTCGCCTGGGCCAGCACGTCGACGAAAAGTTTTCCCCGGCCGAGACGGGTGCCTCCGGTGCCTACGGAGACCACACTGAGATGTTCTTTGCCCGTCCTCCACCCGACCCGGTATTCCGGAAGCGTCGCCATGATCTGCAGCAGGTGCGCCGGGTTGTTGAAAGGCGTCACCCCACCGTCCTCGAATGCGAATTCGAGTTCCTCGCCGCGCTCGCCTTTCACCCTCAGAACCTCCGGAGGGAAAAACGTCGGCGCCGCGGTGCTCGCGCGGACCAACTGCCAGAGCGGGATCTGCAGGTTGTTGCCGGGCGATTCGGGGTCGTTGTACTTCGCGTAAGGATTGTTCGAAAGCGGCCAGGGCGATCCGGTCGTCGCGTTGCGGGTCACCACCAGCAGCAATGTTCTCAACTTCGAGGTGCCGAGGGTCGCGACGGTCCCGTCGTCCTCGACGAAGAAGTCCCGCAGGAACCGCGAAAGACCTTCCGAGACGAACCGGTGCTGGGTGTAGCGCTTCAGCAGGCCGGCTTTCTGGAACATCGCGGCCGCATTGATCTTGTAGAGCCGTTCGATCTCCGCGACCGGAAGCCCCCACGAGATGAACGCCGCGATGATCGCTCCCGTGCTCGTGCCGCCGACGTACTGGAAATGATCCGCCAGCACGAGATCCGGGTTGCCGGTCTTTTCGCGGAGCAGTGTCTCCATCCTTTTCGCATACTGCAGCGCGAACAGACCGCGGATGCCGCCGCCATCGAATGAGAGCAGCCGCGCGCGCGGTTCGGGTTGGATCGTCCGGGGGTCCATGGGCACGGTTCTAACAATTAAAAACGATGGATGGAAATGAAGAATGCGGCCCGATGTCCATGAAGGCGAAGCGGTTGGAATGATATCTCAGCTTTTCATTTGACGGCTTGAAAGTTATGTGTTCCAGTTGTGACGATGTCTTTCCACATCTCCAACCGCTCAGGCCGCCGCCTCCCGATCAAGGGTGGTGTCGCTGGCTGGTGCGCGCACCGGTTGGCCGCCTTCCGGGCGTGACCGGGCAGTCTCCATGATCCGGGTTTTTCCTGAGACTGCCTGAGCTTCTTCCCTGCAAACCGTTCCCGGCCTCCCGGGAATCATTCTCTCTTTTTCCATGAACTCATTTCTTCTCAATGAGGCCGATTTCTCGCGCCTCCATGGTATCTATCACAACGAATCCTCACCACCGCTCCCATCTCCGGACCAGCGCCGGCAGATCGGCCGGATCCTCACCGCCGCCGAAGTGTTCCCCGAAACCACAAGGCTGGAGGGCCATGCCGGCTTCAATGATGAAGTCGTCCTGGCCTCGCTTGCGGACGAGAAGGACGACTTCGTGTTCCGTGTCGTCATGCCGGCCGAAGCCGATCCCGCGGAAGACCGCGTCAGCGTCCTCACGCCCGTCTCGCTCGCCGTCATCGGCAGAGGCATCGGAACGGTGGTCGCGTGGGAAGCCAACGGCGGACTCCGCGAAATGAAGATCGTATCCATCAACAAAACCCCCTCGCCCGATGTGGCGGGGGTCCCGTGAAACCGGCCACGACCAACGCCCGGAAAAGATAAAATCAAACGAACAACCAACTGAAAAACATATCATGAATCATAACTCATCATCCGACGTCGCCATCCGTCTCCAGGACGGGAAATCCCTGCTCTCCGAATGGAGCCATCATTTCGACACTCTCCCGACCATCGGTGAGAGGCTTCATATCGAAGACGTCAGCGGCGACGTGCTGTCCGGCTACCGCGACAGCGCGATGGTCTCGCGCGTCGAACGGGATCTCAAGACCGGTCTCGTCACGCTCGTCCTCGATGCGGTGCCCGTCTCGGAAAAGGAGAACCGCAACGTCGTCTTCCTGAACTCGAACTACATCCCCGCGGAGCAGCATCAGGAAATCGAGGGCTTCGTCCGCAATCACGTCGATCTCCCGGTGTTCGAATGGGTCGACAGCCAGCAACCGGCGCCGATCGTCGAGTTCCACGGGCCGACCGCCATCAGCCGGCCGGCTCTGGGACAGCTCCAGGCGAAGATCCGCAACCTGCTCGCCGAATCGTCCCCGCTGGCGGTGATCTGATTTCCGCTCGTGGAAACCGATCGGATCGTTGAACGTGGCGGTGGCCAGAACCACCGCCACGTTCCTTTTCCATGTTCCACATCGTCCTCGTCCATCCCGAGATCCCGCACAACGCCGGTGCCGCCGGCCGGCTGGCATTGGCCACGGATTCCACATTGCACCTCATCAAGCCGCTGGGATTCTCCCTGGAGGACAAATACGTCCGCCGCACCGGCCTCGACTACTGGCAGGATGTGAAACTCCACGTCTGGGAAAGCTACGAGGATTTCCTCTCCGCCGCCGATCCCGGTGCGAGGAAGTGGTTTCTCAGTACGAAAGCGACGCGTTCCCCATGGACCGCGGATTTCAAACCCGGCGACTACCTCATTTTCGGCCGGGAGACCAAAGGCCTGCCGGAAGAGATCGTACGCGACGCCGGTGACCACGGCCTGAGAATCCCCATGTCCCCCGGCGGCACCCGCAGCCTCAACCTCGCGACCTCCGTGGCGATCGTGCTCTATGAAGCGGTTAGACAACAGTCGCCCGAGTGGTGATCGCGGCTGGGTCTCTCTGAGACTTGGATACCGGCAATTTGGTGCATTGGTGCTTTCGGATTCACTTCCGATTGACATCGGATAGAACGACATCTTGCGATTTCTTTGGCTGCGCACCCCGCCCCTCGAGTATGCCTCCTTCCGGTGAGTTTCAACTTGTCGGGAGACACCCCTTCACGCGAAAGTCAGGAAAAGTCACAAAATTGCCGGGATGAAAGACGACTGGTCGTTTTACATTACGACTGATCATATAATAACTGTTCGCCAGAAGAAGATGAAAAGCATCACCCGAGCTGTATCGACCTTCTTCAGTTTCGCACTGTTGCACTCGTGCTCGCCTCCTCAACTTAAGGAGTATCGGCATCAGGCTTCTCTCCTTCCAGCCGGGATATCACGAGTAGAACTTTACCGACGCTTTCCACCAAAGGTGCCACCTAGACCATTTCCAATCTTTCGCTCAGGTTCCGGACTGCGGGGCATGGAGGCCTATCCGATTGACGACACCTATGCACTTGAATCC
>DATLIO010000097.1:0-4788 GCA_035539355.1 Luteolibacter sp. | reverse complement strand
ACATCGTCAGCCGGGCCCAGTGGCCGGACCTCAAAGAGCGGCTGAAAGAGAAAGCCGTTTCCTGAAAGCACGAAGGGACGGTCCGCAAGGCGAACCGTCCCTGATGGAGAGAGGGTGGATCACCAGATGTCGAGGCGGAGGGCGATTTCGCCGAACCAGCCTTCATCGAGGTCGTCTTTGAAAGCCCTGTTCCCCTCCATGTTTTTGATCTCGAGGGAATTTGCGACGGTGACACCACCGCCGACCCGGAGCCAGAGGTCGCCGGTCAGGCGGTGGTCGGCGAAGAGGCCGATCCGGTAGACGTCGAGATCGACGATGGCATTCGTGCTGGTGACGGAGCCGCCTCCGACGACCCACTCGTCGCCACTGGCTTCACCGGCGAGGCTGAATTCCCAATTTTCATTGGGCTTGAAGTAAAGTCCGCCATTCGGGCCGAAGAGCGCGACGCGATAGCATTCGTTGATCTTCCATTCGAGTGCCGGACCGACGTAGAAGTCCTCGTCGTTGCTGAGGTTCACCGCTGCTCCTCCGAAGCCGATGGTGAGGGAGTCGCTGAACTTGTAGGCCGCGCCGGCGATCACGTCGAAGGAGAACGCATCGCTGGTGCTCTGATCGAGATCCGACGCGTATTCGGCGCGGAGCCAGGCGCCGAACATCCATGGCGAATCCTTCCGCGTGTGGACAAGGAAAGTGCTGAGGGCGAACGAATGGAGATCGTCATCAAATCCGTTCCCGAGATCCATGAGCGTCGCCTTGTAGTCGACCACCGGCAGGATGACGAAGTTCTCGGTCGCATAAAGTGGCGGCGAAACGATCGTGCGGACGTTGTACTGCCAGAGCTGCATCTCGTTGCCCGAATCATCGAAGTGCATGCCGCCGGTATAGCTGGCGGACGCTTTGATCAGATCGTAACCGGGAATGATCGGTTCTGCGGATGCGGCGGCGATGCACGCGGCCGAGGAAAGCAAGAGTGCGGTTTTAGGAAACATGACCCAGACTGTCATTGGGTTTCCGGGAAACCGCAAGTCGGCGCGGCCTGGCCATTCCTTTTTAAATTCCGCGAAAATCGGTTAGATCAACCATGGAGAAGCCGCCATGACCAAGCGATGAGGGCGGCCGTGCAAAGCGCCAGCAGGATGAGCAGCACGAAGCTCCGGCTCTGCGCTTTCATCACGTTGCGGTGATGTTTGCGCGTCGCGAGATCGTGTTCGTAGCGGTTGAGCCGTTCGCGTTCGTCGAGGCCGTCGAGCGGCGGCATCGTGCGTTCCTGCTCGATCTTTTCCTGACGGAGTTTCCGCGGCATGTCCGCGAGATCCTTTTCGGCCTGGAGCAGGAGCTTGTGCTGCTCGCGGATGCTTTTGAGATCCGCTTCGTCCTTGAAAAGGGAAGGTGTTTTCATGTTCCGGAATTACTTCACCAGATAGGCGAGAAGGGCGAGCGCCCCGAGCACGAGGATCGGCAGGTTGAAGGCGAAGCCGTTCCTGAGGTTGGCGCCGAATTCCCCGGAAGCGTTTTTCAGCGCGCGTCCGCGTTTGGAGGCACGTCCGAAGATCGCGCCGCTGCGGCCGTTTTCGAAATGGGCGGCCGCCTGATCGTATTCGTCGGCGGCGATGTCGGTCGCCATGGTGGCGCGATCGAGTTTTTCCGAGAGGTTGTCGCGGGTCCAGCTCTCCGGGTTGTATTTCTGGATCTTGTCGAGATGGGCGGCGAAGCAGACGCGGCATTGCTCGAGTTCGTCCGCTTCCTGACGCATCGAGTAGAGCTCGCGGTCGATCAGGGTGAGCGCGTTGGAAAGTTTTTCCGTCAGCTCGACCTGCTGGGTGATGAAATTGCGTTTGCGGGTGGTGAGTTCCTCGAGCTCGCGTTTCTGGCGTTCGATCTCCTCACGCTGCTGCTGGATGCGCTCGAGCTCGGCTTCGGCGGCCTTGAGCTTGTTGTCATAGTCGTCCACGCGGCCGCCGTTTCCGGACGACATTTCGAGCTGGGTGGAGCGGACTTTGATGTGGTGCGTGTGCTCGGCGGGTGTGGCCATGAGAGGGGTGGGTGAGTTCGAGGCAGCCAATCCTTTACCGGAAAGCGGTTATTTCGGCCAGTGAAATAATCGACAAATCCTAACAAACTGCCGTGCCAAGCCCTTCAGTCCCTCAGATGTAGAACATCGGCGCGCCTTGCCCGGAGACCATGCTTTCCAGTGAAATCCGGTCCAGGGCGTTGCGGAGGTTCGCGGAAACGCTTTCCCAGGCGATGCGCACCGCCTGTCCGGATTCGCCTTCGGTGGAGACCCCGCATTGGAGGAGCGACGGGTCGACGGCCTCGACGACCTGCCGGAGCGTGATGGTGTCGGCGGGCCGTGCGAGCAGATAGCCGCCGGATTTCCCGCGCCTGCTGTCGACAAGTCCCGCGCGGCGGAGATCATTGAGGATCTGCACGAGGAAATTTCCCGACACGGCTTCCCGTTGCGCCATTTCCTCAAGCCGTGTAAGACTCCTCCCGTCATGGACCTTCGCGAGTTGAGCGAGGGCTCTGCACGCGTATTCCAATTTCTGAGAGATCTTCATGAGCGAATCCCAACACATCGGAACAATCCCGACCAGCACGATCGACATCGGTGATGTGTGGAAGACGCTCCGGTCCGAGGCGGAGGTGGTTCTGAACAGCGAGCCCCACCTGGCCCACCTCGTGGACGACGTGATCCTTTCCCGTGGAAGTCTGGCGGAAGCGCTCGGCGCGAGGTTGTCCCGGCGGCTGGCCAGGGAGGACATGCCGCGGCGGAGCATGGAGCCGCTGCTGACGGGGGTTTTCCAGAACCATCCGTTCACGGTCCATGCGGCGGCGAGGGATCTGATCGCGATGTTCGAACGGGATCCCGC
The DNA here is from genome assembly GCA_035539355.1 of Luteolibacter sp. Lineage (GTDB taxonomy): Bacteria > Verrucomicrobiota > Verrucomicrobiia > Verrucomicrobiales > Akkermansiaceae > Luteolibacter. The sequence continues at coordinate 1,918 of DATLIO010000097.1, read as the reverse complement.
CTGCTTTTCGCCGCTGGAGCCGCTGCTTTTCTTCAAAGGTTTCCTCGCCCTGAGCACCTACCGCATTTCCCACCAGCTGTGGCTGGATGGGCGGCGGTGGCTCGCGCTTTATCTGCAGAGTCTTTCGAGCGAGGCCTTCGCGGTGGACATCCATCCCGCGGCGCGGATCGGCTGCGGCATCCTGCTCGACCATGCCACTTCGTTCGTGGTCGGCGAAACGGCGATCATCGAGGATGACGTCTCCATCCTGCATGAGGTGACGCTCGGCGGCACGGGCAAGGAAACCGGCGCGCGGCACCCGATCGTGCGGTCCGGAGTGCTCATCGGTGCCGGGGCGAAAATCCTCGGACGTGTCGAAATCGGCACCGGCGCGAAAGTCGGTGCCCGCAGCGTGGTCTTGTCGGATGTGCCGGAACACACGACGGTCGCCGGTGTGCCCGCCGTCGTCGTCGGCCAGGCGAAGGAAGCCAATCCGGCGATCGAAATGAACCAGGGGCTCGACTGCGCGAACGGTTATGGAATTTAAGATGATGATCCGCTCTTTCTCCCTTGGTGTGTTCTGTTGTGTGGCCGTCAGTTCGTGCGACAAGGCGAAGGATATCGCCACGAAAGCGAGCAAAGTGGTCGCGGAGCAGATTGAATCTTCCCCGGCAAAATCCGCCGCCCCGGGTGGGCCTGCCGATGCGGATCTTCAGGCGCTCGTGGATGAAACACCGGAGGGTTTCCGTTTCCGGAATGATCTTCCGTTTCCGACGCAGGTGACGGTGAACGCTGTCAGCAGGTCGAAGATGAAAACCCGAAGCTTCTCTTCATCCGCGCTGGGCACCGAGGCGAGAACCTTTGATGGCGAGGTCGAGTCGGAAGTCGATGTCACGTTGATGGGATCAAGGGCGACGGTGGTCGCCAAGGATACGAACATCTTGGTTCCCTCCGCGGAGGGCGAAAAAAAAGAGCCCAAGAAGGAAGTCGCTGTCAAAGGAGGCTCGATTACGATGGATCGGAAAAAGGACGGCTGGGTTCCGGTGAGCGATGGAAAAGCATTGGATTTCTCGCTCGCGGGAAGGTTCGCCGGCCCCGGATTCGAACAATTCCTGACGGATTATGGACTGTTGGCCCGGCCGTTTTGGTTCGGAAAGAAACGTCTGAAAATAGGGGATGAGGTGACTCTTGAGGGCGACCATCTGGAAATGCTGGGTTTCAAGAAATCCTCCGGGACGATCCGACTGAAATTCGAGCGGACCGAGGCTGTCCACGGGCATCCGTGCGGCGTCTTTTCGATTTCCGGAAGTGCCGCCAACCATCTTTCTGAATTTCTGGGGGCGAGTGGCGGCGAGGAGGACATGACCATCGAGTCGGGCATGATCTGGCTCTCTCTGCTCTATCCCATCGGGCTGAAGGAGGATCTGAATGCAGTGGTCTCCATTCGGGCGGGGAAGGGGAAAGAAAACCTGCGTCGGTCCGACGGAAAATCGAACATAATCGGTGAGCGGAAGTGGAAGAATTCCGCCGGCGCGCGCTGACGGCGAAAATCCTTTCAAGACAATCCGGAATCGCGTGTCTTATTGTTCGCGATGAAGGTATGGCTCCGGATTTTCCTGGTGGGTTTGGCGGCGGTTTTACCGGCGGTGGGGCAGGATGCCGCGGCGTTGCGGCGGGAGCGTGACGGTCTGATCGAACGCGGCCTGTGGAAGGACGCGGTGACGTTTTACCAGGAGAAGCTTTCACCCCTTTCGGACGGGGAGTCGGGAAATGATCTGGGCAAGGCGGTGGAGGCTCTGGCGAGGCTCAGCGATGCGAAGGGATTCGACGCGCTGGTTGAGGAATCCGTCGCCGGTCATCGCGAAAATCCGGAAGTGCTCCTGGCCGCGGCGACCGCCTACGCCGGCGCGGTGAAGCATGGCGCGATCGTCGCCGGAAC
>DATLIO010000096.1:0-2720 GCA_035539355.1 Luteolibacter sp. | reverse complement strand
GCGCTGATCCGCTTCAAAGCCTCTGCAATCTCCTCAGGTGATTTCCGGGAGATGAATCATCTCCGTGATTTGTAAGAATCCCTTTCGCTCCGAGTGACAGCGCTTTCCTCAAGCTCCCACTCATTTCCGCTGGCTCTGAATTGAAAATCGCCGGCGGAAAGTGCGCTCCCCGTTCATAACTCGCGAATAGATCCGCGCAGAAAAGGAGACCCCGTGCTTCGCTGAAAAATCCCATGTGCCCGGCCGTGTGACCCGGCAGATGCACGGCTTTCAATCCGTCCCACACCTCGATGACATCGCCGTCATCCAACAAACGATCCGGCGTGAAAGCGGCGAAACCCGGCAAGCGCTTTCCGATTGCCTCCAGCATTCCACAAACCCGAGCCCAGCCGCGATACTTCGCCTTTCCCACATAGTGATCCGCATCCAGCCGCGGCGCTGCGATCCACGCCCGGTGTTTCTCTGCCAGCCGTGCGACATTGAAAATGTGATCCAGATGACCGTGGGTCACGATGATCCCCCCGATCTTCAAATGCTCCCAGCCTTTCCCTCGCAACGCTTTCCGCAGGGTGGATTCCCCACCGATGAATCCCGCGTCGATGAGAAACAGCTCATCATCATCCCTCAACACATGGAAGTTCACCAACGGTGTCCGGACCACGAGCAGATCTTCCATCACAACGAAGGCAACAGCTTTTCAGGCACCGCTTCCGGCGAAAACCGCCGCGGCTTGTTCTTCGCAATCCATGACCACGCCGTCGGGATAAAGAACGCGATGATCAGGAGCTTCACCACCACCGACCAGGTGGTGGCCGAACCCATGAAGAAAAAGACCGCCGCGAGCAGCAACAGCATCGCCGCGAGAAATCCTGTCTGCAGCAACCAGCTCCACCAGGACGTCCCTGTCACGAATTCACACTGCGGATTGACCGCCGCAGTCCGCTTCACAAGGGCGGTCGTCAGCTCGCGGTAACTGCCGCTCCGATCCTCGAAATCCAGCACTCCCTTGTAATGCTCGTTCTGGAACGCGCCGCATTTCCCGTTCGCATTGAAAAGATGGCACTGGTAGCGGTTCCGCTGCACCCGTGTCGGCGCGAACACCAGCCGCACCTTCGCCAGCGACGCCAATGGAACCGGCAGCGGTGGATAATCCCCGGATCCCACCCACAGCGTGTCACCGCGGAGCGACCACGTTTTTTCCGTCTCCAGGACGGAAATGCGGCAGACGTGATCGATCCCAAGCGGCGGCGGATTCACCGTCTCTTCCGCTCCTTCCTCGGAGTGAAATCCACTTTCTCCGGCTCGAATTTCTCCGGCTCGTAGCCCGGGTTCATCCAGCCGATCTCACCGTGGAGGGCCTGCATGTATTGGAAATGACCGCCGAAATCCTCCGGAGGACAGGCGCGCTCTCCGCCGAGAACTTTCGGCCCGCCTTCGCCTTCCTCTTTCTTTTCCAGCACGACTTCGTGGATCCACTCGTCGGCGAAATCGTAACGGTAAAGCAACCGCATCGGCAGCCGCTTCTTCCCGATGTAATCCGCCAGCGTCACCTGCGTCTCATCCTGGAATTCGCCGATCACCCCCTGCAATCCCACCGGTCCGATCACATCGACCAGCCGCTTGCCCTTGCCATGACGGAATTCGTGCGGGCTTTTGTTCTCCCATCCCATCGCCGCCTGGATCGCGTTGTGCAGATCGAGGAAAGTCGCTTCCTGGCCGATCGAGAACCGCCGCCAGATCTGCGGCTTGATGCCGTAGAGGAAGACTTTCACGACGATCCGGTTGCCGGTTTCCTTAGCCATGACGCCAGCATGGAAAACACCGCGGAGGTTTTCAACCGCCAACGCTCGTCAAATCCCCGGCATTTTCCCGTTTCCGGACGAAAAGCTCTCCGCCTCGAGCCCCATGTGCTGCAGGCACGAAACGAACAGGTTCGCCAGCGGCGGCGTCTCCTTGCCTTCGAACGCCAGGTGCTGGCCGTGCTTGAACCCGCCTCCGGCGAAAACGATCGGCAGGTTCGTGTTGTTGTGGCTCGAAGCATTGCCGAGGCTCGAACCCATCACGATCGCCGTCTGGTCGATCAGCGAATGCTCGCCCTCGCGGAAGGCCTTCAACTTGCCGATGAATTCGGCGAAAAGAACAAACTCCTCTTTCTCGATGATCGCGAGCTGCTCGAGTTTTTCCGGATCCTTGCCGTGGTGGCTCAGGTTGTGCCAACCGTCGTCCACGCCATCGAGCGAGACCACCTCGTTGCTGCCGGACCCCGTGAAGGTGATCAGGCGTGTCGAATCCGTGCTGATCGCGAGGAACATCAGGTCATACATCAACCGCATGCGGCCGACGAAATCCGCCCGGTCCTCGATGTCCTTCGGCTTCGGCACATCCACTTTCGGCTTCGGCTTGTTCGCCCATTCCTCCGCGGAAATCATCCGCTTTTCGAAATCGCGCACGCTGGTCAGGTATTGTTCGAGCGTCTCGTGATCCTCGCGGCCGACCTTGCGTTCGACCTGCTTCACCTCGTCCATCACGAGATCCATCACGCTCCGGCCGTCCTGAAGCCGTTTGACCTGCTTCTCCTTCTGCGCCGCGGAACCCTCGAGGAAGAGTTTCTCGTAAAGCCGCGAAGGACTCACTTCCGGCGGAACCTTCACCCCGGACCGCGTCACCGAAAGGCTGACGCCATGGTTCGCCGAAAGACTCAACGACGGATAGCGCGTCAG
>DATLIO010000095.1:0-3305 GCA_035539355.1 Luteolibacter sp. | reverse complement strand
GCCGTTGTTCGCGCTGATGGACCTCGAGGGAGATCCCGGAACCGCCTGCCGAGGCTGCGGCCTCGCGGCGAAATCCTGGTGGCTGATGCACTATCCGGACGCCGCCCGGCTTGCCGTTCCCCTGGGTTTCCACGAACAAGGCAAATTCGGCGTCGCCGCTTTCCAGTTCTTCTCACTGCGGGAAACAAGCGGAGTGGACATCCGCACTTTCTATTTCGAGAAATCCAAAAACGGATGGCTCCTCATTCCGGGAATGCGTCTCACCAATTCCCCCACCGAATCCCAGATCGCATTGCGGGACTGGGCGGACGATCGGACACGGGGCTGGAAGGACAAATGGCAGGGCATCGTTCTCCAGAGCAATCCCCGGCTCGATGCGATCGGTGACGGAAAGGCTCCCGCTGTCGATGAAGCCCGCGCTCTCGTCGGGAAATGGCTTTCCGCCACTCACGGAAACGATGTCGATTCCATGCTCGGGATGGTCGCGCTGAGCAATCTGCCCGGGGAGGAGCCACGGACGCTCCGGAGCATCGGTTACGAAATCAGCACCGCATCCCGTGACGCCGGCAGATATTCCGTCATCTTTTCGGAACAGGGAAAAACGTGGACAACCGTCGGCGTGAAATCCCAGGCCGGCGGATCCGCCACCTATCCCCTGTATCTGATCGTCCCGACATCCTCCGGCCTGCGTCTGCTCATCGCCGCCGATCTTTTCGGCGACGCCACTCCCGGCCGCGACCGGCTGAACGAAGCGGTTCTAGGAAGACTGGAAGGCATCTCCTCGGCGGAAGCCATCATCGAGCTCAGAGGGATGATCGCGAGGTTCAGGGAAGCCATTCCTAGGTAAAAGATTGCTGCACGGGGAGTTAGGGCACCCCCACGCGAATGCGGTATATTCCGGGCGGTCAAATAAGGTATAACTGCTGCTGTTACGGAAGTGTTTCCAACGGCCAGATCCCCCTTCGATCCATCCAATCATGATCCTCGGAACCCAACACCAACGCAGCCGTCATTCCCGGCAATCGGGCATGACCTTGCTTGAGTTGACCGCCGTCATCGTGGTGATGCTGTCACTCATCGCCACCCTGTTTTTCGGGGCGAGGGCATGGAAACGCAGTTCCGACCGGGCCGGATGCATCCTCAACATCCAAGCCGTCCAGAAAGCCGTCCGCGGCTACTCGAACCTTTACGGCTACGCACCCGGAGCCACGGTGCCCTCTTTGAAAGACCAGATCATCGGTCCCGACGCCTTCATGTCCAAAGATCCCAAATGCCCCGCAGGCGGAACCTGCACCTGCGGCGAACATCTGGGTCCGAACGTGATCCCGCCCATCGGACAACTCTATCTCTCTTGTTCCTATTCGAGCACGTCGGACCACCTTCCGCCGGCGACGACGGATTGGTGATCAGCCACGCTGCGTCAAAAGACCGATCTCGGTTTTTTCCAGGACCCTCCATTTCCCCGCCGCAAGATCGGCCAACGGGAACCGTCCGATCGCCACACGGATCAGGCGCAACGTCGGAAATCCGACCGCCGCGGTCATCCGCCTCACCTGGCGGTTCTTCCCTTCGATGAGCGTCAGCTCGATCCACGAGGTCGGGATCAATTTTCGGAAACGCACCGGCGGATCACGCGGTGGGAAGTCGGGCTCCGGATCAGGAAAACGGGCTCCGCACGGCCGGGTCCGGTGGCCTTGGATCAGCAAGCCCCCCTTGGCCAGGGCCGCCAACGCTTTCGCATCCGGCGCCCCTTCGACCTGCGCCTGGTAGGTGCGTTCGTGGGCCGCCTTCGGATCCAGCAACCGGTTGTTGAAGCCCGGTTCATCGCTCAGCAGCAGCAGCCCTTCCGAATCCATGTCGAGACGGCCGACGGCGTAGACCCCCTTCGGAAAGCCGAACTCCGCGAGCGTCCGCTGCCCCGGCTGATCCTCCGTGAACTGGCAGAGCACGCCGTATGGTTTGTGGAATGCGATGACCATGGACCTATTTCCTGAAAATGAAAAACACCGCGCCTGCCATGCACACCGCCGCCCCCGCGTAGTTCCAGGTGATCTTCTCCTTCATGAAGAAGATCGCGAACGGCACGAACACCGAAAGCGTGATCACCTCCTGGATGATCTTCAACTGCGCGACACTGTAGATCTGGTGCCCGATCCGGTTCGCCGGCACCTGCAGCAGGTATTCGAAAAGCGCGATGCCCCATGAAATGAACGCCGCGATCCACCACGGCTTGTCCTTCAGGTCGCGCAGGTGCGCATACCATGCGAAGGTCATAAAAATGTTCGAAAGCGTCAGCAGCGCGATGGTTTTCAGTCCGATCATGGAATCCATTCTAACCGGCCCGGTTCAACCACGCGATCCCCGCGTTCAGATAAGTCGCGTACATGATCCAGATCAGATACGGCACCAGCAGCATCGCCGAAAGAGGATCGTGCTTTTCCGCGCTGCGGATCGTCAGCGCGAGAAACGCCCAGATTGAGAAAATCACCACCAGCGCCCAGCCGATCGCGTGGGCTCCGAAAAAGATCGGCGTCCATGCCAGGTTCAGCACGAACTGGATCACGAACAGGGTCACCGTGCCGTTGGCCCGCAGGTGGATCAACCGGCCCACCGAAATCCCCATGAGAATGTAGAGAACTGTCCAGACCGGCCCGAACAACCACGGCGGAGGCGTTCCCGGCGGCTTCTCGAGACTTTGATACCACTCTCCTCCCCCGCTCACCGTCGAAAGCCCGGAAGCGGTCCCGAGACCCACGCAAACCAGCGCGCCCACCACCGGCCAGATCCACGCGGATGCCTTGCTACGCTCAGGAAATTCCTCGTCGCTCATGGCGCGGAATTTCCAACGGGATCCGTCCCTTTTCAATTTCTTAAGTGTACGCGCTCCCAGCGGTCCCATTTGACTAACAGCCGGCGAAGTTTCAGTTTGAAACAATGTCGTCCTTCAACACCTTGGTATTTCTCACCCTCGTTGCCATCCCGGTTTCGGTTTGCCAATGGATCGGCGTGATCGGCCTTCGGAAAACCGGGCTGAAGACCGAAAGGGTGCTCATGCTGATCGGTGTCCTCTTGTCGACCGCCGGTATGCTGGCGCAATCCGGCCATATCCTTCATTATTCGATCGCCCGTTCGTTCTATTCCGACTGGTGGATGGAACTGAAGGTTATCGTAGGAGCCGTGTCAGCTCTGGGCTCACTTTCTTTCGCCATCGGTTTCGCCCTTCACGGGACCCGCAATTCCCGGATCACCCAGCGCACCACCGAACTCGAAATGATGAACCTCGCCCAGGCGACGGAACTCGAACG
>DATLIO010000094.1:0-4302 GCA_035539355.1 Luteolibacter sp. | reverse complement strand
GGTGCCGTGTGCGCGTGCCGTTGCGGCGGAAGTCCGCGGGCGGCACGGTGCTTTCCATCGCCCCGGCCGACGGCCAGGCGGATTTCGCGCTGCGCGAACTCGAGGCGCTCGTCGATCCGGAGCCGCTGATCACGCCGGTGCTTCTCAAAGCCGGTGAATGGATCGCCGGATACTACGGATCTAGTATTGAATCAGTGATCCGTTCGCTCCTGCCGGAAGCCGTCCGGACGGAGGAGAACTCCGCCAAGACGCGCCGCATCGCGATTCTCGCGAACCGGCCCGATGAAGCGGCGTTCGCGAAACTGGCGAAGCGCGCGCCCAAGCAACACGCCATCCTTTCGCTCCTCGTTGCATCCGCCGAGGGACGCATGCCTGTCGCGGATCTGGGTGAAGGAAACGCCGCCGCGCTCAAAGCTCTCGAGAAAGCCGGTTTCATCCTTCTGGAAGCCGAGGAGGTCCGGCGTGACCCGGAAGGGGAGGGCGCCGAAGAGATCCTTGAATTCAAGCCGCTCCAGTTCAATCCGGAGCAGGCGGAAGCGTTCGACGCCATCGTTGGTGCCATCGCGGATCCAACCAACGCGAAGCCGATTCTTCTGTTAGGTGTCACGGGTTCGGGGAAAACCGAGGTTTATCTCCAGGCGGCGCAGCGTGCGCTTGATCTGGGAAAAACCGTTCTCGTCCTCGTTCCTGAAATTTCACTCACCCCGCAAACCGTCCGGCGCTTCAAGTCCCGCTTCGCCGCGATGCAGGACCAGGTGGCGGTGCTGCATTCGAATCTTTCCCAAGGCGAACGCTTCGACGAATGGCACCGCATCCGCAAAGGCAAGGCGCGGATCGTCATCGGCGCGCGATCCGGAGTCTTCGCACCTCTGCCTGATCTCGGGCTGATCATCGTCGATGAGGAACATGAGAATTCCTACAAACAGGAAAACCCGCCGCGTTATCATGGACGCGATGTGGCCGTGCTGCGCGCCGCTTTCGAGCCCTGCGCGGTCGTGCTCGGTTCAGCCACGCCTTCGCTTGAATCATGGCACAACTGCCAGACCGGAAAGTATCGGCTTCTGCGCCTCGACCAACGCGCCGACGGCCAGTCGATGCCATTGGTCCGTGTCGTCGACATGCGCCTGGAGAAAGCGAAACAGAAAGGTGGCGTGGCCATCCTTTCCGACAAACTGCGGACGGCCCTCGAGCAACGCCTTGAACGCGGCGAACAATCCATCCTCTTCCTCAACCGCCGCGGCTTCGCGCGTTCGCTGCAATGCCCTGCCTGCGGCCATGTCTGCCAATGCCCGCATTGCGCCGTCGCGCTGACCTATCATCGCACGGATGAACGTCTCGTCTGCCACGTCTGTGGTCATCAGGCGATCGTTCCGCACAAATGTCCCGAGTGCCGCGACCCATCGATCCTTCTCCAAGGCTACGGCACCCAGAAAGTCGAAGAGGTGCTCGCGAAAGTTTTACCAAGCGCCAAATTCGCGCGCATCGATGCGGACACCATGCGAAGTAAGCATGCGCTGCGGGATACGTTGAACGCGTTCAAATCCCATAAGATCGACATCCTCATCGGCACGCAGATGATCGCGAAAGGCCTGCACTTTCCGAACGTCACGCTCGTCGGGATCCTCAACGCCGATCTCGGCCTGCACGTTCCGGATTTCAGGGCGGGGGAGAGGACGTTCCAATTGCTCACCCAGGTTGCCGGCCGCGCGGGCCGCGGTGATCTCGCGGGTGAAGTGATCGTGCAGACCTTCACGCCGCATTCGCCATCGATCCAATACGCACGCAAGCATGACTTCGACGGCTTCGCCGAGCAGGAGATGGATTTCCGCCGGCAGTTTTCATTTCCTCCTTATGCGCATTGCGGCGTGCTGACGGCGCGGTCCGGCCACGAACGGCGTGCGGAGTTCACGCTCCAGACCCTGCATCTCCGGCTCGCGGAAAATCTTCCGGACGGCATGGTGCTCGGTGAAGTACTACCTTCACCGTTGATCCGTTCGCACGGCCAGTTCCGTTTCCAGATCACGCTGCGGCATCACCGCGCGCGCGGACTGACCAACCATGTGCAATCGGTCCTCGCGAGAACCACGTTGCCTGATGACGTCACGGTCGTCTTCGACATGGACGCGCTGAATTTCTCATGATCATCCGCGTGTGGAAACGCATCCGGCATTTCCACTCACAAATCATTCGCATACTCCGCCGGTTTCCGCTCTTCTCGCGGACGCGATGAAAAACCTGATCCTTGTCGGAACCCTCATGCTCGGTCTTGGCTTCGCCATCGGCTGGGTCTCGAAACCCGTTCCGGAGGTTGCCTCGACCAAGGGCCTCGCCACGCCGGCATCTTCGAAATCCCCGGCCACGGCAAAGACCGAAGAACCCGCAGCATCTGTCGCCGATGCCAAACGTTCGGATCGCGAGAAACCCGCACCGAAAAAAAATCCCGGCGGTATCACCGATGAACAGATGGCCCAGGCGAAGAAGGCCCAGGCGGAAATGGCGAAGCAGATGATCAAGCGCTATCGCACCACCTTGGAACAGCACATCGAAAAGCTTTCCAAAAACCTCAATCTCACCGACGCCCAACGCGCTTCATTGCAGTCCTGGCTCGACGAGCGGATGGCGAAATTGGAGACCACCGATTTCAGTGACGAGAAATCGATGGCCACCCTCATGCAGGGTGGAAAGGACCTCACGGTGAAAGCGCTGGAGGAATCCCTCGGAGCAAGCCTCAGCGCCGATCAGAAAACCGCGCTCACCGCATTCCAGGAAAAGGAACATCAGACGAAAGTGGATGCCGCGGCATTGAAGAGCCTTTCGAAACTCCAGGGCGTCATCGAATTCGAGGACGGCCAGCGCGATGAAATCTACAAACTCCTTTCCGAAGGAGCTGACGCCGATCTCCGGAAGAAGAAGGACATCCACGATCCCTCGGCGATGTTCACCGAAAGCATGGGGATGGACATGGATCCCTACGGCCTCGGTCTGCAGGAGCTGATGACCGAGGCCGCCGGTGGCTTCGACAAGCTCGCAGCGGGTGAAGCGCCAACCGATGAAAAGGACATGAAGCAGCGCATGCGCGAAGCCGTGGACAAACGCATCGAACAGAAAGTCGATCTCCTTCGTCCGGTTCTCAATGACACCCAGCTCGACCGCTACCGGCAGGAATTGAAAACGAAAGGACTGGGCTTCTACGCCGGCTTCCTCGGCGGGGATTGAACCCACCGCCGGAGATCATCTCTTGCTGCCGCGCTTGAGTGCCGCTGCCGCTTGTTCCCGCGTGATGCCCCAAGCCTGAAACTGGCTGTCGGTGGTCTTCGAAAGATCGGTGTATTTTTCGGATCCGATTTCCTCGAATGCCTGAAGCCGGGCTTCCGGAGAGGACATCTTGTTCAGGGCGAAATCATATCGTTCGAGAAGATCGCCGTACTGGTTGAACTTCATCACATCGATGTAGAAGCGGTCCTTCGATCCCGTGTCCGGCATGGCATCCGCGATCGGAGTGATCCGGCCGATCAGGAGTTCGGTTTGCGCGTTGGAGATCGACTCGATCATCTTCTGGCGCATCTTCCCTCCCTCCTGGATCTGCGTCGCCGCCCACTGCGCCGCTTCAGCGGGTCCTGATTTCCTTTCGATCCCATCGATGAATCCGGACCATCCGCTGTGGGAAACATCGCCGTTCGCCAACCACCAGCCGTGGGCGGCATCGATGTCCTGCTCCGCCCACTTCTGCAGGAAATTCCCGGCAAACGCCGCAGGTCGGTATTCCTTGTCCTTCCTTTTCAGCTCCGCCAGCGCTTCCGCCACCCGTCCGAAATCGAAGTTCTCGGAGAAGGTCATGTCCGTCGTGGTCGCTCCCATGGGCGACGATGGCATTTTCAGAAAGGTGTCCAGAAACGCATCCGCGCTTTCACCGGATCTCTTGGTGAGGATCCACAGAGGCACCGATGCGGAAACTTCATCCCCGGCGTCGATCCTTTCCAGATACAGATCCATTGCTTTGTCGGGCTCCGTACGGGCGAGGCTTTCGAGCAATTGGTTCACCATGTAGCGCCGCAAACCGTCATTGTCGCAGAGCGTCGCGCTCGACCACACTTCCTCGAAATCCTTCTCCGCCCATTTGCGGAGGAACGCATCGAGCATCATTTTTTGAGTGTCATACCCTGTGCTGGGACCCACCTGCATCGCCATCAGTTCGAAAGCCTTCATCCGATCCTTCGCCGGGATGCCGTCGTAAAACTCGGCCAGATTCCGGTCGCTGCCTTTCTTCATGAACTCCCGCACCTTCACGGATTGTGGAAACTC
>DATLIO010000093.1:0-3939 GCA_035539355.1 Luteolibacter sp. | reverse complement strand
CTTCGAGGCGGCCTTGAGGGAGTTGTAGATCGTGAGGGCGGTTACGTAGGCTTCGGAGCCAGCGGCGAGGCGGGTGTCGGAGATTTTCTCCAGCAGGGAGGCGGTCTGCATTTCGATGATCTGCATTCCGACGGCGAGTTCGTAGTCCTTCCGCATGGCGTCCACATCGACATACGGAGGGACGAATTGCGAATTGTTGGCCGCGATTTCCAAGGCTTTGGAAACGAACGACTGGGTGAGATTGCCCATCTTTGGCAGGGCCTGTCGTTCGGCGGGGGTGAGGTTGACCAGAAAGGGCAGCGTGGAGCTGATCAGACCGAGGGATTGGAGGATGGTGGTGCGGTTGGCCTCGGAGATGTAGGCGTCAATGTTGGTGTAGGGCATGGAGATTTATCTAAAAAACGCATCTAAAATACGCAATAATAATGATGAATTGCGCGGAAATGGATTCAGGTGGTGGATTTCCAAGGACCGGCGTTTCTCCGGATCGCCGGTCTTCGAATGCAATGGCAATTCGGAGAATTGCCGTTCCTTGGGCCGACGATGCGCGGGGATCCGTTAGGGAACCGAAAAGATATTGGTCGAAATTCCGCGCGGATGGGTGTTAATATCCCCCGTCTTTCCCAATGCTTCCGTTTTATGTCATCGGCCACCGCAATCCGGATACGGATGCGATCTGTTCCGCCATCGGCCATGCGGCTTTGCTGCGTGCTTCCGGCGAGGTTCCGAATGCCGTCGCGGCGCGCTGCGGTGATCTTCCGCAAAGGACCCGCTGGGTGCTGGGGAAGGCGGAGATGGAGGCGCCGGTCCTGCTGAACGACGTGCGTGTTTCCGCGGGGATGCTCTGCAGGCGCGAGGTCGTGCAGGTGAAGATCTGCGACACGTTCCTGACGGCTTACCGCCAGATGCTGAACCACGGGGTCCGCTCGGCACCGGTGGTGGATGCTTCCGGGAAACTGAAGGGGATGCTGCGTTATCTGGATCTGCTCGGCCTGCTGCTGCCGCCTGAAACGGACGGCATGAAGGTGCGGACGGTGCATGTTTCATTTTCCAAACTCGTCGACACCTTGCAGGCGACGAGCGTCGGCGCGGAGCTGCCGGATGCGGCGGAGGAAGAGGATCTCATCCTGCTCGTCGGCGCTTCATCGCAGAACACCGTCGACAAGCGTCTCAAGACCGCGAAGCAGCAGGGCATCGTCGGCCAGTATCTCGTCATCTGCGGCGACCGCCCGATCGTCCAGCGCTACGCGATCGACCATGGCGCGCGCGGCCTGCTGGTGACCGGCGCCAATACGGTCACTCCTGAAATCATCGAGTATGCGAAGAAGAAGGGCGTCGTCCTGCTTCTCTGCCAACAGGACACGGCGAGCGCTTCGACGCTGATCCGCTGCTCGCGGACGGTGAAGCACGTGATGGTCACGGACATCGTCACCGTGGGTGAGAATGAACCGGTTTCCCGTCTGAGGAAGCGCCTCACCGCGCTCGACCAGGATCTTTTCCCGGTCATCGAATCGCACGAGGGCAGGATGGTCGGCGTACTTTCGAAATCCGACCTTGTCGATCCGCCGCGCATCCGTCTCGCGTTGGTGGACCACAACGAATACGCGCAGGCCGTCGCGGGGGTGGAGGAAGCGGAGATCACCGAGGTGATCGACCACCACCGTCTCGCGGGCGATCTCGTTTCGCGGGAGCCGATCCGTTATCTCAACGAGCCGGTGGGTTCGACGTCCACGCTGGTCGCGCGGAAATTCCTGCACCGTGACCTCACTCCCGATCCGGGTGTGGCGATGTGCCTTTGCGCGGGCATCGTTTCGGACACGCTCTGCCTCACCTCGCCGACGACCACGTTGCTCGACCGCGAGATGCTCAACTGGCTCTGCAAGATCGCGAAGATCGATCCGGAGGAATTCACCGAAGAGTTCTTCGCCGTCGGCTCGCTGATGGCGACGGGCACGCCGGAGGAGATCCTCAACGCGGACCGCAAGGAATTCACCGAAGAGGGGCTGCTCGTCAGCATTTCCCAGGTCGAGGAGCGGGACCTGCATGGGTTCGGATCACGGCGCGAGGAGCTGGAAAAGGCGTTGCGGGATCTGGTGAAGGCGAAAAACTACGAGTTCGCCGTGCTGGCGGTCACGGACGTGGCGCGTCACCAGAGCCTCATCCTCGCCGCGGGTCAGGACGCGGTCCTGGCACAGTTTCCGTTCAAACGGGTGGACGATGCGTTGTTCGACGCACCGGGCGTGGTCAGCCGGAAGAAGCAGATTTTCCCCGCGGTCAGCGAGGCGATCCAGAATTCGCGGTGACGTGGGATTCCGGAAAATGACGCCTTATTGATCTTGCGATGGTTCGGGGTGCCGGGAATTAATCCGCCCGCATTTCGCCTAGGAAACGGTTGTCCCGCAATCGCTTCCGGCGGCGTGTGCATCCCCATCTATGAAAAGAGTTCTGACGTTGTGGATTCCCATCGTGGCATTGATCCTCGCCACGCTCGACGGATTCCGGTCTTTGCCGTGGCTGTTCGATGAAATCGGGCTGATCGAAAACTCCACCGCCTTGTTTCTCGTCGTCGGGCTCGTGCTGTTGATCGGTCACGTGAGGCATTTCAAGGACATGACCGCGTTCGATCGCGTGGTGTTCGTGGTGCTGATCCTCGGCTCCATTTATTTCGCCCCCGAGGAACTGAGCTGGGGGCAGCATTTCGGCGAGGAGTGGTTCGGCGTGAAAACCGCGGAAGGCCGTTGGAAAGGGAACTATCAGAACGAGATGAACCTCCACAACATGAGCGGTCCGATGAGCCTGTTGCTCGACCGTCTGCCACGGACGCTCATGACGATCGGCATCGCGATCGGCGGGATCATCTTCCCGTTCTGTGAAAAGAAGCTGCCCGCGTGGATCGCGAGATATGTTCCGGGAAAAGACGCGCTGATCGTCAGCATCCTCGCGGTGTTCGTGTCGGTGCCGAACAAGCTGGTGAAGTTGTTTGTCAACCACGAGAGCCACTTCGATGCCGGCGAGATGAAGGAGTTCTACATCGCGCTCTTCATCCTGCTGTTCGTGATGCATTTCGTGAAGGTCACGAAGAAGCAGGCCGCCGCCTGATTTCAGAGCAGACGGGCTTTGAGGGATCGGCAGAGTTTCGATGCTTCCTCACGCGGAAGGATGCAGCAGGCGGTCGCAAGGGCGTCGCTGGTCGCGGAGGTCGGGGCGAGGACCGTCGCGGCGACGGGTTTCGTGAGACCGAGCCCGGTCGAAGGATCGATGATGTGCGCGTAGTGGACGCCGTCGATTTCGATGGTCTGCTGGAGGCTTCCTGAAGTGGAGACGGCGCCGTTGGAAAGGAAGAGGGTGGTGGCGTCCTTTTCCTTGTCGAAGGTGCGGACACCGACCTGCCAGCCCTTCGCATCCGGCGGTGGATCGCCGACACGGACATCGCCGCCGGCGGTGACGGATGCGCTGGAAATGCCGTGGCTTTTCAGAACGGCGAGCATCGCGTCCGCGGCCTGGCCTTTGGCGATGCCGCCGAGATCGAGCCGCATGTCCGGGACGTTGAAGGTGGCGGTCGATTTCTCCGGATCGAGGATGAGGTGTTGCCAACCGCTGGCGGCTTTCGCGGCGGCGAGTGATTCGGGATCGGGAAGAGCTTTGCGGCGGCGGGATTCGCGCCAGAGCTTCGTCAACGGACCGAGCGTGGGATCGAAAGCGCCGTGGGTTTTCTCGGCGAGATCGCGGGCTTCGTTGACGAGCTTGAAGAGCCGTGGCGAGACGACGACCGGCGTGCCGACGGGTTGCTTCGAAAGCGAGAGCAGTTCGCTGTCGGCGATGTAATCCGAGGCGCAGGCATTGATCGCTTCGGCTTCCGCGAATGCGGCGGCGACGGCTTTTTCCACCAGAGCCGCATCCGGATGGTGGCAGGTGACCGAAAAAAGCGTCCCCATGAGA
>DATLIO010000092.1:0-3929 GCA_035539355.1 Luteolibacter sp. | reverse complement strand
GAGCAAGGTCGCCGAGAAAGAACGTGCCGCCGCCGTCGTCCAGAAACTCGCCGCGGAGGATTCGGCGAAAGCCGCGCTCACCAGCCAGATCCGTTCGTCCTATCTGCTGGGCATCGAGAAACTCGAAGCCGGAAAAAGCCGCGAAGGCCTCACCTATCTCGCGAACACGCTCAGCATCGATCCGGCGCACACCGGCGCACGCGACCGGCTTTACTCGTATCATCTCTACGGCCTGCCGAAAGCGATCCCCCTCCGCTCGGTGGCCGCGCCCGATGGCACCCGCCAACGGATTTCCGGCGCGAAGAAAGGCCCGGAACAAAAGGTCATCTACCTGACTTCCACCGCGTCGGAAATCTTCGATCTCAACACCCGCCAGGTGATCCACGGCGGATGGGAGAACGAACCCGACTGCTATGCCTCGGTGATGGGCTCGGACAGCAAGAACATCATCTACGTCCGCAACGACATCACCACGGCGATCTGGAATCTCGCCACCGGCAAGAAAGGCGCGGACCTCCCCATGCCGAAGGATTTCTGCCAGCTCATCGGCAATTCCGACGGCGAACTGGTCATCGATTGCCAGCCGGACGGCACGGTCCGCGTCCGCCGTTCCGCGGATGGAAAGGCCATCTACACCTGGACGCAGAAGAGCGCCGCTTACTGGTCGGCGGAAACACGCCAGGGAGACTTCCTGATTTCCGCGAACGAAGAGCTGTGCTTCTACGATCGTAAGGAAGGAAAAGTCACCGCCCGCCGCACCGATCCGGATTTCACCTTCACCGAGATCCGCATGGCTCCGAGCGCGGATATCGTCGCGGTTTTCCGGAATTCGCGCGATCCCGACAAGCCGGGCTCCAACATCCAGTTCCTCGATGCGGAAACATTGGAACCGCTCGAAGAATCCCGCACGTTGGAGATCACGGATGAAGTCTGGGATTTCCAGATCAACGAAACCGGATCGGCGATCGGAGTCGCACAAGGGAACCACGCCGCGAAGATCCATCATCGCCAGGACGAATCGAAGGACCGCACTTTCGAGTTCGACAGTTATCCCTCGAAGATCTGCTTCACTCCGGACGAGAAACTTTTCATCACGGCGACACCCGACGGCACCGTCCGGATCTTCGATGCCGACAGCACCCGGCTTGCGTTCGAACCGATCAGTCATGACGGACGGCTGGAAGAGCTGAACATTTCCTGGGACGGCCGCTATCTCCTCACCGCCACCGCGAAGCATGCCCGGATCTGGGACCTCGCCGTAGGTCCGGCACTCACCCTGCCGATCGTCTGCCCCGACGGCATCCAGGCATCCAGCGAAGGCTCGCAACCGGGACGCTTCTGGATCGCCGACAAGAAAGGTCTCCAGGAATGGGATCTGACGAAACTCGATCCGGTGGGCAAGCCCGTCCATCACGACACGAAAGTCCACGACTGCCTCTTCGCTCAGGACGCCACGCATGCCGCCCTGCTCTGGGATTCGAAGAACATCCGCTTCGTCCGCACGGACCAACCCGATGCGAAAGACGCGCTGAACTGGCAGGCTCCGGACATGGTCAAATTCTGGGCCTATTCGAAGGACGGAAAAACCTTCTCCGCCACCGTCGGCAGCGATCTTCATTACGTCGACGCCACCACCGCGAAAGCGATCGGCACTCCATGGAAACTCGCCGCGACACCCATCGACAGCCTGTTCGTGAACAACGACGAATGGTTCGTCGCCGTGCTGCCCCATCCCCAGAATCTCTGGAACGGGCAGAACGAAGTGAAGCTCTGGGACATCAAGAACTCGAAGGAGGTGAAGATCGCCCAGGCCCAGGCCAGCCTCACCATGGTGCGCGTCAGCCAGGACGGCCGCTGGCTCGCCGCTTCCGGGAAAAGCGTCAGCTCGATCACCCAGGCGTTCGCCGTGCTTTGGGATCTCCACTCGCCGGAAACACCACCGCGCTCGATTCCCCATCAGGATGAAATCTTCGACATCAAGTTCAGTCCCGACGGCCAATACATCGCGCTCGGCGGCAAGGACCATGTCGTCCAGGTTTGGGAGACCCTCGCTTTGAAAAAAGCCGCGCGCCCGGTGTTCGATCCGTTCGGCGCGATCAACACGCTGATCTTCAGCCCGGATTCGAAACTGATCGCCACGGTCGCCGTGGAAAGCGGCAAGTCGCTCGTCCGCATCTGGGACTGGCGCGAGGGAGCCGCCATTTCCCAACCGTTCGGGTATCCGACCTTCGCTGAAAACCTCCTGTTCTCGAAAGACAGCCGCACGCTCATCTTCCAGCGCAAAGCGGATGCCTCTTCGGACAAGATCCTCTTCAACGTGATCGAGATCAGCCCGCCGCAGGATCTCGGCATCGACATGGCCGCGCTCGCGGAAGGCACCATGGCGTTGCGCGTCACGAAAGACGGCATCTCATCGGTTCTCGATCCGTTCGAAAGCTGGAACCTGCTCCGCTCGAAAGCGCCGGACTCCTGGTTCTTCCAACACCCCGCGAGCCGCGGCGTCTCGCCAGGGATCCACGCGCCGAGCCTTCGCTGGATTGAGGAAGACGCGGTCACGATCGACAATCTCGCCGAAGCCATGCCCGCCGTCGGGCTCGCCCGCGCGGCCACCGCTTACTGGGATTTCACCCGGTGGAAGAAACGCGACGAAGCCGTCAGGAAACTTCCCGCGGATTCCGAGGAAGCCGAAAAAGAACGAACCGCTCTCGACGAACTCGACCGCAAGATCAACGGCCTCGTCACTTTCGCCGACCGGAATGCCACGAACGATCCTCAGGTCTGCCTTTACCTCGGCCGCTATTACCGCCTCGCCGATCTGAGGGACAAAGCGGAGGAATGCATCAAACGGGGTCTCGCCGCGGCACCCGATGATCCGAAGCTGGTTCTCGAAGCCTTCTACGTCGCCGAAGCCTACAAGGACAGCGCCACATCCCTCGCCCACATCCGCCGCCTGCGCCAGCTCCAACCCGAGGAGATCACCCATCGGGTGCGCTTGGGTTTCATCCTCTGGCGCGCCGGCATGGCCGCGGATGCGAAACTGGAATTCATCGCCGCCGCCGATCGTCCGGAGGTCGGCAAGGACGATCGTGCCTGCATGCTCGGCCTCCTCGGCCGCGGCAAGGAGTCCCTCGAACTCTACAAGGAACTCGCCGAAGCTTCGAAAGACGGAAAGACCAAGGAATACGGCACCGCCGGATTGGTGCTGCTGATCATGGGCCACGGCTACTCGGGCGAAATGGACGAAGCGATCTCCTGGTATCAGAAACTGATCAAAGCCGCTCCCGCCGCCGCCGACGCATCGGTGATCGAAGGAGCGGAGTTCACCCCGGAATTCAAGGCAGGTCTCACCAAAGTGCTCACCGCGACTTTGAAAAAGCATCCTGAACTGGCTCCCGCGGCGAACACCCAGTAAGGTTCCGCCGATGCTCGCCTTCTCCACCTGCTGGAACAACAGCCGCCACTCGGACGGTGAAACGATGATCGGGGAAATCGTTGATCTCGGTTTCACGAACATCGAGCTGTCCCACGGCATGACGGTCGCGAAACTGCCCGGCATCCGCAAAGCCTACGAACGCGGCTTGTTCACCTGTTCCGGCGTGCACAACTACTTCCCGTCGCCCGTCGAAGTGATGATCGATGCTCCGGACGCCTACGAATACACGTCCCACCGTCCGTTCGACCGCCAGCGTGCGATGGACATGACCTTGAAAACCCTCGAACTCGCGGCCGAGTTCAAGGCCCATTACCTGGTTCTTCACATGGGGTCGGTGCCGATGCCATCGAAGAAATGGACGAAGCCGCTCACCGCGAAAGTCGCCGCCGGCGAACAGAACACGCCGGACTACGTGAAGGACAAGATCGCCTTCGTGAAGAAGCGCGAGAAGATCGCCCCGCTCTATTTCGAACGCGCGGTCGAAGCGCTCGGACAG
>DATLIO010000091.1:0-2768 GCA_035539355.1 Luteolibacter sp. | reverse complement strand
GCGTCGAGGAGAGCCATGGTGCCGGCGCAAACGGTCGCCATCGAGGTCGAGCCGTTCGACTCGGTGACTTCGGAGGAAACGCGGATGGCGTATGGGAAGACGGACTCTTCCGGGATGACCGGCTCGATGGAGCGCTCGGCGAGCGATCCGTGGCCGATTTCGCGGCGGTTGATGCCACCCATCCGGCCGGTTTCACCGACGGAGAACGGAGGGAAGTTGTAGTGGAGGATGAAACGCTTCTCGGACTCACCACCGGAGTAGTTGTCGAAGTTCTGCTTTTCATCGGCCGGTGCGAGCGTGGTGATCGCGAGGGCCTGGGTTTCTCCGCGGGAGAAAATGGCGGAGCCGTGGACGCGCGGGAGCGTGCTGACTTCACCGTAGAGCGCGCGGAGATCGCCGATCGAGCGGCCGTCGGCGCGGACGCCCTTGTCCATGATCGAAATGCGGAACGCTTTCTTCTGGAGGTATTCGAAGGCCTGCTCGACGTCGAACGCGGTGGCGTCCGGAGCGCGGTCCTTGATGGCGGCTTCGACTTCGTCGCGGAGGGCGCCGACTTTCTTGGCACGCTCGGTCTTGGTCGGCGCGTAGATCGCACCTTCGATGCGGTCACCGGCAACTTCGTAAGCGATCTCGAGGAGGTTCTCCTTGGCGAGGACCGGGGTGAATTCGCGCTTGGCCTTGCCGGCGAGGCGGACGAGTTCTTCCTGGGCTTCGATGAGCTTCACAACAGCGGCTTGCGCGAAGTGGAGGGCGGCGATGAACTCCTCTTCCGGGAGCTCGTCGGCCTGACCTTCGATCATGATGACGTCGGTCTTGTTGCCGACATACACGAGGTCGAGGTCGCTTTCGGCGCGCTCGTCGTGGGTCGGGTTGATGAGGAATTTCCCATCGACGCGGCCGACGCGCACGGCACCGATCGGGCCGGCGAACGGGATGTCGGAAAGGGCGAGGGCGGCCGAAGCACCGTTCATCGAGAGGATGTCGGCGTCGTTCTCACCATCGGCGCTGAGCAGGATGGCGATGATCTGGGTGTCGTAGAAATAGCCTTTCGGGAAAAGCGGGCGGAGCGGGCGGTCCGTCATCCGACAGGTCAGGATCTCCTTTTCGGTAGGACGTCCTTCGCGCTTGAAGTAGCCACCCGGGAAAACACCGGCGGCCGAAGCTTTTTCCTTATACTCCACGGAAAGTGGGAACCAGGTCTGGCCATCCTTGACCTTGGTGGCGGAGACGGCGGTGACGAGGATGATGGTGTCTCCGCTGCGGACGGTAACGGCACCGTCGGCGAGTTTGGCAAGTTTGCCGGTTTCAATCGTGATCGGGTTCGAGCCGACGTGGCTCGTGATGGTATGGATACTCATTTTCTTTCTTCTTTTTAGGCGTACGGCCCGCATGACCGGATGTCAGGCGGGCGATTTCATCGTTTCAGACGAACTCCGTGCTCGAAACAGTCGGCGGCGGAGGGTTTGTCTGACGATCCCGATCCCGTGACGGAAGCGGAACCGTTTTAGCAAAACAGCCACGGGGTTTCCCGTGGCTGCGTTGCTGAGAGTGGTTGGGGATCAGCGGCGGAGACCCAGGCTTTCGATCAGCTTCTGGTAGCTCTCTTCCGAGCCGGCCTTGATGTAGTCGAGGTGTTTCCGGCGGACGGAGACCATCTTCAGGAGACCACGGCGGGACGAGAAGTCCTTGGTGTGGATGTTGAGGTGGTCGGTCAGTTCGACGATGCGCTTGGTGAGAAGCGCGACTTGATATGGGGAGCTGCCGGTGTCTCCTTCGTGTTGCTTGTATTCGGCGAGGTTGATTTCTTTGGCCATGGTCTTGAAGGGTGGATCCAGCCGGAGCCAGACCGTCCTTGGTTGAGGTTGGGCGGGAAATCAAGCGGCCCGGGAGACCTTTGGCAAGGTAAAGTTTTATGGGTGATCTCCCCGGAACGAGGGTCTTTTTTTAAACACAGATCAAGAGGCCGATCCCAGATTCCGCAGATTCCGGGCCCGGAAAAAAGCGGCGCTCAGTATTCGGCCACCGGGCTCGAAGCGATCTGGTCGGAAATTTCCGGCACCCGCCCGGCCAATTCGGCGAGGGCGGCGCAGGTCTGCTCCCACTTCGCATCCGACCACGTGAGCGGCGAATGGAGCTTTTTCCGGCGGAATTTGTCCACCCGCTCCTTGGCTTCGTCGATCATCCAGATCGGCAGTTCGGCGATCGCTGCGGCGGCGGTTTCGGCGCTGTCGATGTTGTGGCAGATCATCGCGAGGTCGTTCCCGGCCTCGATCGCGAGTTTCACGTCGGGGCCGCGACCGTAGCGTTTGGTGATCGCGCCCATGTCGAGGTCGTCGGTGAGGACGAGGTGTTTGTCGAATCCGAGCTGGTCGCGCAGGAACCGGCGGATCATCCGCGGGGAAAGCGAGGCGGGAAATTCCGGATCGATGTTCGGAAACTCGATGTGCGCGAGCATGATCGAGTCCAGTTCCGGAGCCAGCGCGGTGTATGGGATCACGTCCTCTTTCAGCAGATCCTCGATCGTGGCGGGCGAGGACGGCAGATCGTGATGGGGATCGGAAAGCGCGCGGCCGCAGGCCGGGAAATGTTTCGCGCAACTGGCGATCATGCGTTTCCGCAGCCAGCGGTTCCAATTTCCCGCATGGTCGATGACCCGCTGGGGATCACGTCCCCAGCAACGGCCGCGGAGCGCGTTCTGGATCCCCGGATAGTGGTCGAGATCCAGTACCGGCGCGAAATCCATGTTGAAGCCGAGCAGCCGCAGCAGA
>DATLIO010000090.1:0-3019 GCA_035539355.1 Luteolibacter sp. | reverse complement strand
CTTAAATGGATTTTCTTTCATTGCCGGTATTCGGCGGCGAGCGATTCCGGAAGCCGTTTGATCACTTCCGCAGGGAAAGGACCTTTGCGCGATTTGAAGCTTTCGCTCGAAACATTGTCGCGGGTCTTTTCACAGATGAATGAATGTCCTGCTCCGTCATACGCCCAGAGACGGTCATCCTGATCGAAATAGACAAACGCTCCTTTCGTCGTCGCCCATTCGCCTGGAGACATTCCGCCAGTGAAGGTGACGGATGGACCCTCCGGAATTTCGATTTTTGTGGTCTTCCGATGAGTGACTTTGAGCGCGGCGGATTCAACCGTGACATCCCATGTTCCACCGGGCGATTTGACGTTGCCCATTCCCTCAAGCAATGCCGCCCGCTTCTCGCAGGAAGCGAGAAGCAAAGGCAATGCAAGCAAAGGGAAAAGGCGTTTCACGATCTCCGGTCTCAGATGGCTTCGTCGACCTTGATCATCGCGCCGAGGATCGTGTTCCAGGTCTCCTGCTTCTCGAGCGTTTCGTTCGGGAACATGCAGCCGTCCCAGCAGATGTGCTTGATGCCGCGCTTGTCGGCGTCCTTGAGCCAGTAGGCCGAGGCTTTCGCGATATCGAGTTTGCCGTTCGGATCATCGGCCGGGCAATGGCGGCCGGTCTTGTCGTGCGAACCGGTGCCGTGGACGGTGCCGTCGTTCTGCGCGACGTGGAAATCGATCGTCCACGGACGCAGCGCATCTGTTAGAGTCTTGTAGGCCGGCCAGAATTCCTCGTCGGTGTAGCCCGGCTGGAGCAGCGCGGCTTCCGGAGCGTTGTAGCCCATGAGGTAGAGATAGGTGTGTGCCAGGTCGGCTTGGAAACCGACGACCTCCGGAAGACCGGTCGCTTCGAGGGTATCCAGCATCGCTTTCCACGAGTGCATGCCGCCCCAACAGATCTCCCCTTCCGCGGCGAGACGCTCACCGGCCTGTTGCGCCACCTTGCCGGCTTCGCGGAAGGTTTCGGCGATCTTCTTCGTGTTGCCTGCAGGATCTTCCGACCAGTCATGAACACCACCTGCGGTGTCGATGCGGATGATGCCGGATTTGCGGACGCCGTGCTCGTTGAGGATCTTCGCGATGCGGCACGCTTTCTCGATCGCGAGGACGAAGTTCTTGCGGTCATCCGCCGAACCGAACGCGCTGCCACCCACCGTGCCCGGCCAGACCGGCGCGACAAGCGAACCGACGCTCAAACCCGCTGCGGCGATCTTGTCAGCCATCGCACGGAGATCGTTTTCGGAAATGTCCGGATCGGTGTGCGGGTGGAAAAGGAACAGGTCGATGCCGTCGAATTTGCGGCCGTTGACGGACGCGTTGACGGTCAGCTCGATCATGCGGTCGAGCGAGATCGGCGGATGGTCGGTGCCGGGTTCTTTCCCGACAAGGCCGGGCCACATGGCGTTATGGAGTTTCATGATAGTAGTGCCGAGTGATCAGTTAGCAGTGATCAGTGAAGACATGGATTATTGGTTCTTATAAGCACCCATCGCCGGGGCGTCCGGGTTCACTTCCGGACCGAAGTAGCGCAGGATGACGAGCGGCTCGGTGGCGGAGGTGTTTTTGTAAGTGATGCCGGCTTTCGCGGCGGCTTCGGTGGCGAAGAACTCGTCCTGGGAAAGCTCGTTGAAACGGAGCAGTTTCGGGCAGTTGAGCTGGAGCTTGTTCGCGAAGCCTTCGCCCTGGACGACGATCGACGACGACGCGCCGTTGTCCTTGATGGTGACGCTGTGGCCCGGCTCGACGGTGAGTTCCTTCGCGGTGAAATACTGGAAGCCATCGACGCGGCCGTAGACGATCCACTTGTCGTGGTAGCCTTCGCCTTTCTCGGAGGTGACCGGCTCGAGGTAGTGGTTGTCCTTGAAGTTCGGGTCGACGTTCTTTTCCCAATCGAGCTGATCGATGATGAAATCGATGTCCTGGTGCTTGTCGGCGGGCATGTCCTTCACGAGGAGGGACCATGGGACCTCACGGCCTTCGACGAGGTTCTGATACATGCCGAACACGTCGGAACCCCATTGCGGTTCGTAGGTGCAGAGCGAACCCGGTGCGTGAAGGATGCAGGGATCGATGAGCCAGCCGGTGCCGGGCTCGAGTTTGTAGGCCTTCGAAAGCGCGAGGATCTTGTTGTCGCCCTTGTGCCAGTTCTTGATGCAGTCGTAGACCTGCTGGCGGGTCGTGCCGGGCTCGAAGCCCATGAAGGTGTAGGGGAAATTGTTGCCGACGTTGTTGTGTTGCGGCGGGAAATAGTAGGATTCCGGCTTTCCTTCCTGACCGACCAGCGCCGCCTGCTCCGAGTTCTGGTGCATGTGGTGCGGGATCGGGCCCATGTTGTCGAAGAACTTCGAGTAGACCGGCCACTTCGAGTATTTGTCCCAAAGCGTCTTGCCGATGATGCCCGCGCCGGATTCGGCGATCGCGTCGCGCAGGGTGAAGCGCTGTTTTCCGACGACGACGTAGGAAAGGCCTTCGTCACCGTCGCGGCCTTCATTGGCGGTTTCGGTGGTGGAGCCGAACCAGCGTTCGTCGATGCCGCCGCGGCTGAGGCCGTAGGCGTAAGTGTCGTCCGGGTGCAGCTTGATGCGGCGGCCGGGTTGCAGGAAAGAGCGGGGGACCCAGTTCGGGGAAAGGCGGAGCAGGCCGCCCGTGTCTTCGAGATGCCCGTCGGTGAGTGCCATGAGGTTCGACGTCGTGGTCGTGCGGTCGTCGGTGGTGCGCGGATGGCTCATGGATTTTGGATAATGTGGGAAAAGGTGGGTTTTTTCGTGTATTTCTGTATTTCAGCGGAAGAGGCTCCGGACGCAAGCCGGGAATTCACGAAACGTCCTGCCTCAGAGAATGAATTTCCAATCCAGCGGCTCGGTGACCTTGATGCCGGTTTCACCGACGAGCGTGACGTGGTTCTCGCCGTTCGGGATGATTTTCGCGACGCTGCCGAAACCTTCGGGCACTTCCGCGACCGCCTGGATGATCCGCAGCGAAAC
>DATLIO010000089.1:0-1791 GCA_035539355.1 Luteolibacter sp. | reverse complement strand
GTTCCGGCGGGAAGTGTCAGCGTCAGGTTGAGGGTGGTGCCTTCTTCCCGGACAACGAGTTTCGCGCCATCGACGGGCTTCGGGACTTTCTTTTCAGCGGCGGAGATCACCTCCGCGGCGCCCGGAGCGGCGAGGGTGAGCTTGAGATCCACTTTTCCGGGGACGCACGCGTTCTCGTCGCAGGTGAGCCATGAGACTTTCGCGGAAAACTCCGGCGTTCCGGTAACAGTGGCCGGCGGGGTGAGGGTGACCGGGAACACCACCTCGTCTTCGTAGCCATAACCCGGCAGTTCTCCGGTGAGGAATCGCTTCGGGGCGGGGAACGAGATTTCGGAGGCGGTCCAGCCGTCGGGCAGGGTCCAGACGGTCTTGAATTTCGAACCGGCTTCTCCCGGATTGATCCAGTAGGTGTGCCAGCCCTTGTCGATCTTCACCCGGATGCCGGTTTGGATCGGTTTTCCTGGTTCGAAGGCGGAGGCACCGGTGATCCATTCGGCCGAGGCGTGGCCGTCGCGGGCGGGTTCGCCGAAAGCGGTGGCGGACAATGCGGACAGGACGAAAAACGAACGGGCGATCATGATCGCCTAGCATGCCGCGGAATCGTCACGGCGCAAGAAGGAGCTGATGCGCCCTTGCTTCCGGTCCGGGTGCCGTCCGGTCAGAATTTCTCGGATTCCGCGCCGGTTTTTTCCCGGACGGCGGTTTCCTTGGCCGGTGGCGTGTAGCGGAAATGCCCGACGATGACCTGGTCGAAGATGCCGCTTTCCCAACGGACGCCGGCGCCGTTGTTGTGGACGATCCACGGGTCGTTGGTCTTGCCGGTTGGATTCGGCACGACGATGCCGATGTCCGTGCGCCCGCCCGAAAGGCTCCACACGACGATGTCGCCCGGCTTGTAGTCGGCGGGGTTGCGGGTGTTTTCGAGGGTCTGGCCCTTGCGGCCGAAGAAGAAGTGCAGGTTTTCCGTGCGGCGGTGGTCGATGTTCGGATCGGGTTCGGTCGCCTGCCAGTTCTGCGGATAGAGCTGGAAATTCGATTTCATGTCCGCGTTGACCTCTTTCTGGAGATCGACGCCGAGATCACGGAAGCAACGGATGATCACATCCTCGGCTTTGCCGCGGGCCCGTGGGATGTCGCCGCCGGGAAACTGGATTTCGTAATATCCGGTGTCGTAGGTGACTTCTTCGCGGGAATGGGAGATGGCGATGGCCGCGAGCTGGTCGCCCGGGTTGGAGGATGATTCGAGGGAGGCGATCATCAGGTTCCGCTCCTCGGCCGACGTGCCTTCACGCGCGGCTTGGAGCGATTGGACGAGCGGCTTGCCGAACCAGAAGGCCGTGCCTCCGGCGAGAGCGAGGATGACCCATCCGCCGAAAATGTTCGGACGCTTCGGCTTCTGGGGACGAGGTCCGATGTACTCGATGGTGTTGTAAAAACCGGTGCGTTTGCGGGCCATGAAAGGTGATCAGCGGAATTGGGGCGCTTGTACCATTCGACGTGCCGGATGGCCATGATTTTCCAACCTGTTAGAAATTTTTCCGGTACTCCCTGATTTCTGGACAGCCGCGGTCTTCCCGGTCACACCGGGGCATGATCGTTTTTGAAAGCAAAGTGCCGCTGGAGTGGGGTTCGCTCGACGTGCCGTTGCTAGGCATCGCGAAGGATTGGCACGGCTCGCCGATGGAGGCGCCGGCGGGTTTCGCCCTTGTGGCGGACCCGCAGCGGTTGTGGTTCGTCGCGATGCACCGGAACGCCGCCAACCTGCATCCGAAATCACGCCCCGGGCTGTTC
>DATLIO010000088.1:0-2493 GCA_035539355.1 Luteolibacter sp. | reverse complement strand
GCCATCGGGGAATCGTTCTGGGTGGCGGTGCCGAAACCGCGGGGACCACCGTAACGATCCGAGCCTTCGAGTTTCACGAGCTCGGTGACAAACAAGTCCATCGGCTTGTTGTCTTCGAGCGATTCGTGGATCCACCAGCGGAACGGGCCGGTGTTGTTGAGCGTCGGGTTGATGATGTTCGGGTTTTCCGCGAGGACGTCCTGCCAGTAGCTGGTCCAGTGATCCGCCCAGCGGGGATCGGCGAGCAGCTTGTCGATGACCTTCGTCCGTTTGTCGGCGGAAGTGTCCGCGGTGAAAGTGGTGATCTCCTTTTCGCTGGGTACGACGCCCGTCGTATCAAGCGTGACGCGGCGGAGGAAATCGAGATCCGATGCGAGTTCGGTCGGTTTGAAATCCTTCACCAGGAACTCGGGCCAGACGGCGCCTTCGCTGATCCATTTTTCGAGGATGGAGATCTCGTCTTTCGTGAGACGCGCGCCTTTCGGGGGCATCACGAGATCCTCGTCATCCGTGGTGATGCGGTGGATGAGCGGGCTTTCACCGGGCTTTCCGCGGACGATGGATGCGCCTTCGTCGGAGCCGCCCTTGAGGGCGTTTTCGAGCGAGTCGAGACGGAGGTCGCCTTTGACTTTGCCACCATTGTGGCAGTCGTAGCACTTCGTTTCGAGGATCGGGCGGACGTCCTTGAAATAATCGACGCCACCGTCGGGAGCGGCTTTGGTTTCGCCGGAAACCTTGGCGATGCGGGCGGAGATGAAGTGGTCGACCGCGTTGTTGGCGGGGTGGCCGGGTGAGAGATCAGGGACGGGCTGCTCCTTGGTGGAGGCAAGCCAATCGGCGGCGAGTTTGTGGCGCTTTTCCCAATAAGCGGATTGCGTGGCGCGTTGTTTGGCGCGCGCCTCGGTGTTCATCGCGGTGATGCGCGGACGGCGTTCGCTTTCGTAGGCTTTCCAACCGGCGTCGGTGTAGGGAAATGCGGTTTTGCCGGGGGTGAGGAGCTGCCATTTCTCGGAGCCCTGCGGGGAAATCGCGACGACGGTTTCGCCGAGTTCGGGACGTTGCGTGGCGACTCCGATGATGGTTTCGAGAAGCACGAGCTGCTTGCCTCCTTTCGAGGTGAACTCGACCCATGACTCACGGTTGCCAGGAGGGGCGAACCGGAAATCCGGACCGAGATCGAGATACTTGTCCTGCTCGGAGGTGTGTCCGTGACCACCCGTATCACCTTTCGGGAAAGGGGTGGCGAGGACCTGCTTGTGATCGATGAAGAGACGGGATCCGCCGCGGGCGCGGAGGAGAAGACGATGTTTTCCGGCAGGGATGTCGATCATCGATGCGGCGCGGACGAGTGCCGGGAAGCGATCGGCGCGGACACCGCTGGTGATGTATTTCTGTGGAAGTTCGAAGAGACCGAACGCGTCTTCGGTGTAGGTGAGCGTGGGTTTCAGCGTGCCTTCGGGCCACGTGCGGTCGTTGGGGACCTCGTCTTCGCAGATCTGGACGAGCACTTTGCCGGCGGTCAGGTCTTTCGCGGCAACGGCGGGTTGTGGAGGCGAGTAGGAGTAGCGGCGGCGGATGACGTCGCCGGAAAGGATGGTGCGATGGATGGCGATGTTATCGAGCGCGCCGTTGAGTGATTGTCCTTGGCCGCGTTCCATGCCGGTGCCGATGACGAGATCGTCCGCATCGGTGACGGGCGCGCGGTCGGTGGCGCCGGCGAAGGTCCAGACGCCGGTGACGGGTTTTCCATCGAGATAGCCGCGGAGGCTGTCGGCCTGGCCGAATGTGTAGGTGACGGCGACGTGGTGCCAGGAGGAGCCTTGGGCGGTTGCTTCATCGTTGCTCCACCAGACGTGGAACTTCCGGTCCGCGTCCTTGCCATCATGGCTGCTGAAGATGAAGCCGACCTGGACGCCGTTTTCACCCCGCTTCACGCGGAGGCCGTAGTTCTGGTTGACCTTGCCGAACTCGGGTTTGTGCGAGCGGCCTTTGCCGATGAGATAGATTTCCTGGCCCTGGGCGTTGCCGGGTTTCACCCAGGCTTCGAGGGTGATGGATTCGCCTTTGTTGAAACGGAGGCTCTGCGGGCCATCGGGTCCGTTGTCGGGAACGACGAGTGCGAGCTGTTTGCCGTTTCCGGAAAACTGGGCGGCTTTGTTCGAGATGTTGAACTCGGGGTAAACGGGGGAGCGGGGGCCGGAAATGGTGGCGCCGTTCTTGGGTTCTTTAGGATCCCATTTTCCGAGCATGTCCGCGCTGTCGAATGTCCACGAAGCGACGGTCGTGGCGGGATCGATGTGTTCCGCATGGACGGCGGAAGAAAGGAGGGCGGTTGCGAGGAACCTCTGGAGCGTGCGGGACATCAGGAAAACGGTAAGCGATGGCGGAGGATTTTGTTACATTTCTGTGATCTCACTTTCGAGGGGAAGCGAAACAGCCCGGATGGGTGAGCCGGGCTGCAGGAAAGGATTCAGAGTCGGATTTTCGCGGGGT
>DATLIO010000087.1:0-14294 GCA_035539355.1 Luteolibacter sp. | reverse complement strand
TCGGTCTTCACGTTGATGCGCTCACCCACGTTGATGAAGAGAGGGACCTGCACCACGAGTCCGGTTTCCATGGTGGCCGGCTTGTAAACGTTGTTGGCGGAATCGCCCTTCACGCCTTCCGAGGATTCGGCGACGGTCATGACCATCGAAAGCGGGACATCGACGGAGACGACGATACCGTCAGCGATGAGGAGCGTGTAGATCTGACCTTCGATGAGGTAGTTTTTGACGCCTTCGATGAGGTCTTCAAAGACGACCGCGTCTTCGTAGGTGTTGGGGTCGAGGAAGTGGTAGCCGCTGCTGTCCTTGTAGGAATACTCGTGCGGGGTGCGCTCGAGGACGACGCCTTCGAGGGAGTCGTTCGAGGTCATGCGGAGGTTGAAAACCTTCTTGGTGGCCACGCTGCGGATGGACATCTGGACATACGATGCCATGCGGGGAGGTGTCTTGAGTTCGGTCTCGGTGACGAGGCAGACCTCATTGTTGTGGCGGACGGCGTGTCCCTTGCGGAGGTTGATGACAGGTGTGCTGGCCATGATGCGGGGTGGAGGGATTAGGCCGTGAGACGGCGGAGGGCAAGCGGGAAATCCGGCGGATCAGGCGTGGGATTTGATCCATGCCGCCAGTTTGGCGGGTTCGTCACCTTCCGCCCAGACATGGCGGAGGAAATCCGCGGGGTGGATGTCGCCGTTTTTCTGGAGGAAATTCCGGTCGCCTCCGCAGCCGAACATGAGGTCCGGATCGAGCTCTCCGCGGAGTTTGGCCTGCGCTTTGGCGAGGATCCGCGGGAAATACGCGAGTCCTTCGAGTTCATCGCCGAAACCGGGGACATTGTCACGGGTGAGGACCTTGTCGCTCTTTCCGCCCTTCTGGACGGTGAGGAAATAGTCGCGGCGGGCGGCGGCGATCAGGAGGGCGGTTGAAATGGAAGGCAGGCCTTCGTCGCTGAAATCCTCCACGAAATCGAAGAATTCGCGCGGCTTGTAGCCGATCGAGCCGAGGAAAGCGAGATCGTCCTCCGTGTAGTAGGTCTCGAAATCCTTGTTGCCGTCCTGATAGGCGGCGGTGCAGCGGTCGAAAAGGTCGAGAAAGCGTTCGTTCCAGGTCATGGCGGTAAAGAAGGCGCTAAATTCCAAATCTCAAATTCCAAATCGCTTCAGCCTTCGGTCGGCCGGCCTTTTTCGGCGGGAGCGATGGCGTCGATGGCTTCAAGAAACTCGTCATCCAGCTCGGGCGATTGGAGCGCGTCGAGGCAATCGTCGAGCTGGGCGACCGTGCGGGCGCCGATGATGGACGAGGTGACCGAGGAAAGCCGGAGTGTCCAGCGGATCGCCAGGTGATGGAGCTGGATGTCGCGCTCCGAGGCGAGCCGGCCGAGTCCGCGGATTTTTTCCTGCTGGGCCTCCACCTGGCCGGTCTGGAGGAATCCGTCGCTGCGGGCGGCGCGCGAACCATCCGGACTGCCGTAGATGTATTTCGGCGTGAGCATGCCTTGGGCGAGCGGGCTGAAAACGACGCAGCCGATGCCTTCGTCTTCGAGCCAGTCGAGGATGCCCTCGGCTTCCGGCCAGCGGTTGAGGATCGAATACGGCGGCTGATAGACGAGCGTGTTGACGCCCATCTTCTTCAGAATCCTGACCGCCTTCTTCAGCTTCTTGAGCGGGTATTTCGAAAGGCCGGCGTAGAGCGCCTTGCCGGAATGGACCGCGGTGGCGAGTGCGGACATCGTTTCCTCGAGCGGTGTGTTCGGGTCCGGGCGGTGCGAGTAGAAAATGTCGACGTAGTTGAGACGCAGGCGTTTGAGCGATTGGTCGAGCGACGAGAGCAGGTGTTTGCGCGAACCCCATTCGCCGTATGGGCCCTGCCACATGTCGTGACCGGCCTTGGTCGTGATGACGAGCTCGTCGCGGTGGGCGATGAAATCCTCGACGAGGATGCGGCCGACGTTTTCCTCGGCGGAGCCGGCGGGCGGGCCGTAGTTGTTGGCGAGATCGAAATGCGTCACCCCGCGGTCGAAGGCGCGGCGCATGATGCGGCGGGCTTCCTCGAAATTGTCGACGTGGCCGAAGTTGTGCCAGAAGCCGAGGGAGATCTCCGGAAGAAGCAGGCCGGATTTTCCGCAACGGCGGTAAGGCATGCGGCCGTCATATCGATTGGGGTCGAACATGGCGCGAGGCTCGTGCATCGCGCACGATCAGGCAAGAACAAGCCGATGACGTTTATTTCATCGCCGCCAGCCGTTGCAGGAGCGGCGGATGGGAATAGTCGAGCCAGACCCGCAGCGGGGCGGGTGTCGGATGGGAAAGGTGATCCGCGGAAAGTTTTTTCAGAGCTTCCTTCAGCGGGCGGGAATCGCCGGTGACCTCGGCGGCGTAGGCGTCCGCTTCGAATTCGTGTTTCCGGGACCAGGCGTTGGCGAAGACCGAAAGCAGTTTGCTGACGGGTTCGAGAAGGATACCGAAAAGCACGAGGCCGACGTGCGGCGAGATTTTCTCCACAGCGAAGGCGTCGAAGAGCATGCGGGAGAATTTCCCGGATGGATCGGTGGCGAGACCTAACAGGAAAAAGATCACGGCCATCTGGAGGATGCCGACGACGAGACGTTGTTTGATGTGGCCGCGGCGGAAATGGCCGATCTCATGCGCGAGGACGCCGAGGAGTTCCGGTTCGGTGTGCTTCTCCATCAGGGTGTCGAAGAGCGCGATCTTCTTGCGCTTGCCGAGGCCGGTGAAGAACGCGTTGGCCTTGGTGGAGCGTTTCGAGCCGTCCATCACGAAGACGCCGTCCAGCGGGAAACCGCATTTCTCGCCGAGCGCCTCGATCGCACGCTTCTGTTCACCCTCGGGCATCGGGGTGAATTTGTTGAACAGCGGCATGATCAGCGAAGGCGCGAGATAGGTGAGGAGAAGCTGGATGGCCGTGACAACCAGCCAGGCCCAGAGCCAGGCGTTCGGCACGTTGATGAAAATCCACAGGACCGCCGCGGCGATCGGCAGTCCGATGACCGCTCCCAGGAGCAGGCCTTTGAGCCGGTCCATGATGAAGACGGCCGGGGTCGAGCGGTTGAATCCGAATTTCTGCTCGATGACGAAGGTGCCGTAGATCGAGAAGGGAAGTGATGCGAGCGTCTGGCCGAGCAACAGGAGCGAGAGGAAAAGCAGGCCGGCGGGGACTTCGCCGCTGAAGACCGATCTCGCGAAACGGTCCAGCCAGCCGAAGCCTCCGGTGAACCAGAAGGCAACCAGCACGATCAGCGAGGAAATCGACTCGACGATGTGGAAGCGCGAGTTCGCCACCAGATAGGCGCGGGCCTTTTCCAGTTTTTCGGGATCCATGACGTCCTCGAGATCCTTCGGAACTTTATTCGGAAAGGATTTGAGATTGAGAAGGGTTGCCGTAAATTCCAGCTTCCATAGTGCAAAAAGCGCGACCAATATGAATATCGTCAGCAAATTCCAGTCGGTCATCGGGCGGATCATGCATGGGATTCCGGCCGCCGCAAGTATCGCGGTGCTTTGTTTCCCAATGACCAGCTGCATGAGTCTGATGGCGAAGAAGCACAGTTACTCGGCCGATGCTTCGTCTCCGGCGGTCAAATTGAATGGCGCGGACATCCGTCTGCAGCTCAATCCCCAGGGGACCGACGGCGGGAGTTATGCGGTGAGCGCGATGGTCGTCGCCGCGGCGGTGACCACCTTGGACGGGCCTTTCAAATGGAGGATCGAGGCGACCGGCCAGCCGAACCGGCACGAGTCGATCGTGGTGCACCGGCTGCGGACCCGGACGACGGTCACGAAGCGCGACGAATGGTATCCGGTGCAGTATCTGAACAAACGGGCGGATTTCCGCCGCCGGAGCGGATCCGGGGACCAATGGCGTGCGGTTTTTGAGATTCCGGGTCTGCTCAAGGTGAAGCCGCGGGAGGATGGTGCGCTCGAGGTGCTGGCCGACATCACCGTGCGGGCGGATGGGAAAAACGAGCGGCGGACGGTGAAATTCCGGCTGAATCCGGCCGAGGGACGGCGGGACGAGTTCATTTTCCTGCCTACGGAGATTGTGAAAAGCATCGGGAGGCCGATGTCGGACTGGGAGGAAACGGGTTGGGATTGAGCGTTGCGGCGTCCGGTTTTTTCGTTCATCGTTGTCTTCTCCTGATGTTGAAACCCCCATCATTCCACGCGTTGCTGGTGGCTGCGCTTTCCGGCGCAGCCCTTCTTCCGGCTCAGGAACTGGTGTCGAAGGAACCATCGGTCGTGACGGCGCCGAACGGAAAATCCGCCAGCGACGGTTCGGTCCTCGCACGGAAGGATGCCCGGGCGATCACGCTGAAAATCCCCGGTCCACGCGGGCAGATCGTCGACCGTGAAGGCCGTCCGTTCGCCCAGAACGAGGTCGCCTATCAGGTCGCGCTGCAGTACAAGCAGTTCGAGAACGCGGACAGGGATTTCATCGTCAGTTGGGGGCGCCAGCGGCTCGATTCGCTGCAACTCGTCATGAAAAGCGCGGTCACCAAGACCGATGACGAACTTTACGATCACTACCGCCACCGCCGCTGGCTGCCATTGCTGGTTTCCGGGCAGTTGAGCGAGAAGGAAGCGAAGGCGATCGAGCCGAAACTGAGCTCGGGATTGATCCTTCATCCGGTCTACCGCCGCTTGTATCCCGGAGGTGGTCTCGCGGCGCACGTCGTCGGCTATACCGGCAGCGTCGGAAAACTCCCGACGGGGCCGATCAATTTCAATGATCCGCTGTGGGAGGAAAGTGAAGGCCGCGCAGGCCTCGAGCTCCGCTTCGAGAAGGAGCTCGTCGGTGTTCCCGGCATGAAGAAGCTGCTGTTCGACGAGAACGGCAACAAGCTTCTCGAGGAGCAGGTCATGCGTCCGAAACCGGGCGGCACCCTCGTCACCACGCTCAACCTCAAGTGGCAGCAGCTTGCGGAGGATGTTCTGGAAAAAGGCTGCAAACGCGGCGCTTTCGTGGTCATCGATGTGACGACGGGTGAGGTTCTGGTTCTCGCGTCGCGGCCTTCCTTCAACCTCAACATGTTCATTCCGGGCATCAGTTCGAAGGATTACGATGCGCTGAAGGATGATCCGTCCGCGCCGCTCCACGGCCGTGCTTTCCAAGGTGAATATCCGCCGGCCTCGACCTACAAGCCGTTGGTCGCGCTCGCCGCCCTCAACAACGGCGTGGTGACCGAAAATTCGGAGATCTATTGCCCTGCATCGATCACGATCGGGAACCACACGTTCTGGAACCACAACAAGAAGGCGGAGGGTTCCATCAACGTCAAACGGGCCATCGCCCGCTCGACCAACCCTTGGTTCTATCAGGTCGGTATTGATGTCGGCCCGTCGGCTTTCCTCGATCTTTCCCGCCGCCTCGGCATGGGAACCGTCACCGGGCTTCCGCTCGTCGGCGAGCGTCCCGGTCTTGTGCCCAACGACCAATACATGATGTCCGTCCACAAGCGGCGCATCCTCGATGGTGACACCGCCAACATGTCGATCGGCCAGGGCGACCTGCTCGCCACTCCGCTTCAGGTCGCGCAGGCGATGGCCGGCATTGCCAACGGCGGCGCGCTGCCCGAGCTCCAACTGATCCGGCAGGTGCAGGATACCCGCGGCTGGGTGCTCCAATCCGCCATTCCGAAGCGCCGCAACTGGCTCGGGGTGACTCCGGAAGCGGTCGAAATCGTCCGCAAGGGAATGAGCGACGTCGTCAACTCCGGGTATGGAACCGGCCGCAGCGCCGGACTCACCTACACGACGCTCTGCGGAAAAACCGGCACCGCCCAGTGGGGGCCGAAATCGAAGAACCAGCGTCTCGCCTGGTTCGCCGGATTCCTGCCGGAGGACAACCCGCGCTACGCCTTCGCGGTTCTTTACGAAGGTCGTCCCAACGAAAAAGTTTCCGGCGGGGGAATGGCCGCGCCGATGGTCCGCAATTTCTTCGAACCTCTCAAGGACGAGATCAAGGACATCATCGCCCCGCCGAAGAAGGCCTTGCTGGTCATCGAAGAAGGGGAGGAAAGCGATGTCGCCAAGGCTCCTGAAATCAATCCGGACGGCACGCTTGTTGAAAAAGCGACGGTTCTGAAAGCCCAGCCGGTTGAGGAGGGTGAGGCTGTCAACGGTTCGATGATCGATCAGCCGGCACCCAAGGCTTTGCCCGTGCCGGAGGGCGAGGATGTGGACGACGCGAACGTTGTCGAATAGCACGACGGCGTAAAATTTCCGCCATTTCTTTCCGCTGGACGCCGGGCCGCGATCCCTTCAGATAAGTGGCCCCTCCAGTGGGCATCCGCACCGCTGGATTTCCAAAATTCAATCATCATGGATATCCAAATCGCCACCCTTTGCGACTTCGCCGCCGACTACAACGGCAAGCTGGTCATCTCGGGAACCTTCGACACCCTCGCCGCACGCGCCGTGCCGGTCGTGCACCCATCCTGCGCGCTGGCCCTCCGCTTCTGCTTCACTCCTGAAGACGCCGGCCGTCACAAGCTTTCGATCAACATCATCAACGAAGACGGTGATTCGCTCGACCCGAACAACATGCCGATCGAGCCTGAGTTCGAAGTCCAGCTTCCGAAGAACGTTCCGTTCCTCACCCGCAACATCGTGATGAACCTCCAGGGCCTCCGTTTCCCGGAAGCCGGCATCTACTCGATCGACATCGGTTGCGACGGCGAAGTCCTCGTCCGCCTGCCGCTGCGCGTCATCCTCGTCAACCAAGGTGCGAACGGCGAAGCCCAGCTCGCCTGATCTCCGGAATGCTTTAGATTGGGGCCATGACAGATCAATACTCATGCGCCCTCATCACCGGGGCCTCAGCGGGCCTCGGTGAGGAATTCGCCTTCCAGCTTGCGCCACGGGTCAGCAAACTCGTGCTCGTGGCGCGGCGGGAAGAGCGTCTCGCCGACATCGCCGATCGAATCCGGCGATATTTCCCCCAGGTGGCCGTCGCGGTTTTCGTGGCGGATCTCACCGACGCCTCCCATCGCGAAAAACTGGTCGCGACGCTCCGGGAAAGAGGGTTTCTTCCTGACCTGCTTGTGAACAATGCCGGGATGGGCGATTACGGCGAATTCGAGAACGCGGATTGGAGCAAGCTGGAATCGATGCTCCGCCTCAACATCGAGGCGCTGACCCACCTGACCCATGCG
Source organism: Luteolibacter sp. (assembly GCA_035539355.1). Classification (GTDB taxonomy): domain Bacteria; phylum Verrucomicrobiota; class Verrucomicrobiia; order Verrucomicrobiales; family Akkermansiaceae; genus Luteolibacter. The sequence goes on along the minus strand of DATLIO010000087.1, from coordinate 7,126 downwards.
TTGCTGCCGCCGATGACCCGTCGCGGTTTCGGGGCGATCATGAACATCAGTTCGCTCGCCAGCCTCCTGCCGATTCCGGATTTTGCCGTCTATGCGGCGACGAAGGCCTACGTCACCAGTTTCACGGAAGCCCTCAGGATCGAACTGAAGGATCATGGCATCACCGTCATGGCCGTTTGTCCGGGGCCGGTTCACACCGAATTCGGAGCCGTGGCACGGCAAGGCGGAGGGGACTCCGATATGCCGGGTCGGGAACTTTTCTACGTTGATAAAGAACGGGTTGTCGCGCAATCGATCGCCGCTTTGGAACGCGGGGATGCGCGGGTTTATCCCGGTTGGCAGATCGCCGCGGCCGCGTTTGTGATTTCCGCCCTGCCGATCGCCGCGATCCGGTTGGTGATGGGGTTCCGTCCCCGCCGGAACTAATTTAGGCTCCGGCGGAAAATGTCGTGATCCCCGGCCGGAAGCATGCCAGCTTCCGCTCATGGAGGCCGCGATCAAGGACCCGAGAGGCTCGAAGGACGAAGATCGTCCACGGGTGGAGCCGGCGACCATCGAAGACCTGCCCGCCCTGACGGAGCTGGTCATGGATCTTTTCGCGAAATCGGGTGACTTTTCTCCGGACCGGGCGGTTCAGGAAAAGGGCCTGCAGCTCATTCTGGAGCAGCCGAGTCGCGGCCGTATTTTCGTGCTGCGGAACAACCACCGCATCTTCGGCATGGTGAACCTGCTGTTCACCATTTCCACCGCCCGCGGTGGTTTCGTCATTCTCATGGAGGACGTCATCGTCCATCCGGACCATCGGGGACAGGGCTACGGCAGCATGCTGCTGAAGCACGTCGTGGAATTCGCGAAGCAGAAGAATTTCAAACGCATCACCCTGTTGACGGACAAGATCAGCCAGGAGTCGCAGGAATTCTTCCAGAAGAACGGATTCGAATACTCGAACATGATCCCGATGCGGCGGATCATCGACTGACCGTCATGGGCCCGGTGCATACGGCGGAGGGGGATGCGTTCGCGCTGGCGATGATCCTGGTGATGGTTTGCGGGATGGGCGTCATCGCGATGATCGGTTTCACCATCTTCAGGAATGCCGCGAAGCGAAACAGGGAGGTGGAGGATCTCATCGACGAGGTCTCCAGCGGGAACGAGAAAGAAAAGGTGCCTGCCGCACCCGAGCGCAAGTCCTGGGAAAAGGACGGCGACTGGTGGAAGAAATAAGCGCGTTCTTCTGATGCTTGTCGCGGGACCGGTCGATGTGACCGTCTTTCCATTGGGAAAAGGTTAGGGATTGCCATCGAGGATCCGCACCTCGTCCGCCTGCATGAGCGATTCGAGTCCGAGATCCGTCCGGAAAAGCAGTTCACCTTGTGCGTTGATGCCTTCGACCTTGCCGGTGCGGAGCCCCGTGGGGGTGAGCAGGCTGACATCCTTTCCGGACAGCACGCAGCGGACGTTGATGGAATCGATGACTTCGGAGAAATCGGTTCCGATCTGATGCCGCCGGATGGAGAGGTGGCGGATGATCGCCGCCAGAACGTCGGGACGCGGAACGGAGCAGCCGGTTTCCAGGGCGAGGGAGGTGGCGGTGTCGGAAACTTCGGGAGGAAACGACAGGGAATTCACGTTCAGGCCGATCCCCACGACCACGAAATCCCTACCGGCTTCAACGAGGATGCCCGCGATTTTTTTCCCGTGGACCCATACGTCGTTAGGCCACTTGATGCCAACCAGAGGAAGATGCTCTTCCAAGGCACCCGCCACGGCCAGACCCGTTGCGAGTGCCAACCGCGGCCAGAGGGCTTTGGGCTCGACGGGCCGCAGGAGGACGGAGAACGCCAGCGACTCACCGGGAGGGGAAAACCATGCCGCACCGCGCCGTCCCCGTCCTTCGGTCTGTTTTTCCGCGAGGACGACGAGTCCCTCCGGAGTGCCGGCCTCCGCGAGCTTGCGGAGCTCGTCGTTGGTGGAGCCGACGCTCTCTTTGACGAGCAATCGGAAAGGATCCGGCAGGTCCGCGGCGATGGACGTGAAATCTTCCAAGTTACAGGGGAGTGAAATCGAGGCCGATATCGAGCGCTGGAGCCGAATGGGTGATCGCGCCGACGGAGATGAAATCGATGCCGGTTTTGGCGATCTCCTTTAAGGATTGGAGGGTGACTCCGCCGCTGGCTTCCAACAACGGAGAGTGGCTCTCACCGCGTGCCTCGACGGCTTCGCGGAGTTGGGAAGGATTCATGTTGTCGAGAAGGATGTAATCGACGCTGTCCATCGCGAGGAAAGCTTTCACCTGGTCGATGTTGTCGGCTTCAAGCTCCACTTCGACACCGGGGCGCTCTTTCTTGAGCTTGTAGATCGCGGCCTGGAGCGCGGGGACGCCGCCCTCGGCGACGAGGTGGTTGTCCTTCACCATCGCCCGGTCGTAGAGGCCGATGCGGTGGTTCGTGCCGCCGCCGTCGACGATCGCCTTCTTCTCGAGGGCGCGGAACCCGGGGGTTGTCTTGCGGGTGTCGAGGATGCGCACGCCCGTGCCTTTGACCGCATCGACGTATTTCGAAGCCAGGGTGGCGACTCCGCTGAGCCGCTGCAGGAAATTGAGCGCGGTCCTTTCCGCGGTGAGGATCGACCGGGCGGAGCCTTCCACCCGGATCAACAGGGCGCCATCGGCGACTTTGCTGCCGTCCTTGATCAGGATCTCCACATCGAGCTCGGGATCGACGGTCGCGAACACACGGGCGGCGACGTTGACGCCGGAAACGACGCCGTCTTTTCTAACAGCGACGAAAGCGCGGGCTTTCCGCTCGGCGGGGATGAAGTAAAGCGAGGTGACATCGCCCGGGCCGATGTCTTCGGCGAGCGCGAGATCGATGAGTGCTTGGGACATTTTCGGGCGCAGGGTAAACCGGAGCGGCCCTTCATCCAAGATCGAATCTTGCAAACCGCGGAGGGCTTCAATCCCCGGTCACCACCACGGCGATCTGCCTGCGGTGCGGCGAGCGGCGGTGCTCGAACAGGAAGATGCCCTGCCACGTCCCCAGAACCATCCGGCAGTTGATGATGGGGATGACTTCACTGGTTCGTGTGAGGGCCATGCGGATATGGCTTGGCATGTCATCGGGACCTTCGGCGGTGTGGATGAAATACGGGGTGTTTTCCGGAACCAGATGATCGAAGAATTTCTCCAGATCGCGACGCGCGCTCGGATCCGCGTTTTCCATGATGACGAGGCTCGCGCTGGTGTGGCGCACGAACACGGTCACCGTTCCGGTTTGGATGCCGGTTTGGGAAACGATCTGCTCCACCTCACCGGTGATCTCGATGGTCCCTTTTCCGCGGGTGGGGACGGTGAATGTTCCTGCGTGGGCGGCCATGGTTCAGAATTGTTCGAACACCCATTTTCCATGGGCCGATCCGCTTTCCATGGCGGCGTGGGCTTCGCGGAGATTTTCAGGAGTGATGCGGTTGAAAACCCGTGTCGCCAGTTTCGGGAATGTTCCGGCATCGGCGAGTGCGGCGATGCCGGCGAGGATCTCTCCCTGACGATGCATGTCAGCGGTGCGGAACTTCGAACGGCTGAACATGTATTCCCAGACGATGCGCGGGCTTTTCAGGCGGAACGGGTTTCCGATCTGGATCGGATGTTGGTTTTCGACGATGAGACCCAACGCGCCGAGAGGTGCGAGGAGGTCCGCAGTGATCTGCCAGTAACCATCGGTATCGAAAAGATTCGCGATGAAGGGAAATTCCTGGATGCCGAGATCCTCGCATTGCGGACGGAGCGGCTCGCGATGATTGACGATGTGATCCGCTCCGAGGCTGCGGCACCATGCGATGGTTTCCGGACGCGAAGCGGTGGCGACCACGATCAGGCCGGCGCGTTTCGCGAGTGGGATCATCGCTGATCCGACTCCGCCGGCGCCATTGATGATGAGCAGTGGTTTTCCTTTGTCGCCTCCATCGGGATCGACGCCCATGCGTTCGAAAAGAAGCTCCCATGCGGTGATGGAAACAAGCGGCAGTGCGGCGGCATCGGCGAATGACCACGACGTGGGTTTCTTCGCGGCGAGCCGATGGTCGATGAGATGGAACTCCGAGTTGCAGCCGGGGCGTGTCACATCGCCCGCATAGAAAATTTCATCGCCGGGAGAGAAGCCGGTGACGTTCGCGCCGACTGCTTCAATGACCCCTGCGGCGTCCCAGCCCAGGATCTTCGGAGTGTCGAGCGGCGTGGTTCCGATCAATTTCCGCACCTTGGTGTCCACGGGATTCACGCCGATCGCGGAGACTTTCACGAGGAGATCATCGGGGCCGGGTGACGGCTTTTCCGTTTCGAACTGGAACAGGGATTCCGCGTGGGAAGTCGGAAGATATTGGCGCGCGCCGATGGCGATCATGGCCGGATTTTCACGCCGGATTCCTGTTATGGCAACAAAGGTTTGATGCCGACCCACTGGCAGCCCCAGGTGATGATCCAAGGCAATGAACCGATGCTGACAATCGTCGTCACGATGATCACCTGCACGGCGATGGCCGGCCGGCCGCCATAGAGCCGGGCAAGAAGCACCGTGCTCATGGCCGCGGGCATGGCCGCCTGCACCACGAGGATCTGGCGGAGCTCGACGGGGATCGGCAGGAATTTCGCCGCGGCGAGAAGCACGATCGGAGAAAGGATGATCCGCACGACAACCGATGCGGCGATCATTTTCAGCGATGGCCTCTCGCTTGCCACGAGATCCGCCATCGAGGCGCCGGTGATCAGGATAGCGAGGGGAAAGGTTCCGATGCCGAGCATGGACATTGCTTCGCGCGCGGGGCCGGTGATCTTGTCGTCAAGGCCGAGGGCGACCAGCAGCAATCCGATGACCACCGCGATGACCGGACCATTGAGCAGGCGTTTCAACGTGAAGCCGCGGTCACCGCTCATGATCATCACGCCGACGGTCCAGATGGCGACCTCGACGCCGATGTTGTGCACGAACAGCAGCGCGATGGCGCTGCTTCCCCAAAGAATCTGGACCACGGGGATCGCAGTGAACCCGAAGTTCTGGATGCCGGCTGAAATGGCGAAAGTCCGCGCGCCGGTTCCTTTCTGAAGTCCTGCGAGCCGTCCGACAGCCCAACCGATGGCGATGCCAGTGAGGGGCAGGAGAAAGCCCAAACCCATTCCCCACGCGACGACGGAACCACTTCTGAGCACGTCCTGTCCCAGAATTTTGTCCAGGATGAAACAGGGGAACATCGCGTTGTAGATCACGCGCAAGATTCCATCGTCATGCTCCGATTTCAGGATGCCTGACTTGCGCAGAAACGCGCCTCCGAGAATGAGCAGATAGACCGGCAGCACGGAAATGATGACGGCACCGGGAGAGATCACGCGCGGAGCGTCCAAGAGCCCCGGATTCCACGCAAGTCCGGAGTTTTCCGAAAAAAATTTGAAGACGTATTCCGCTGCGAAAGAACGGGTTCGGAGATTTGTTGAAGAAACCTTCGAATACTTTCCAAGGATCACCGGTCATATCAGGCGAGATCACAAAACAACCTATGAAAACGAACCTCACTGCAAAAGATGGCGTCCTTCACAGGCTTGCCCGGCTTTCGAAAGTTTTGCTTCTGGCCGGCGTCGCCACGCTGATGGCGATCCCGCAAGCCGATGCACGTCCGGGCAAGGGCCGGGGCCACGATGACAAAAGGGGCTACGACCGCCACCGCCATCATCATTACGAATCCTATTATCGCCGCCCGCTGCCCCGTCCGGTGTATCACCGCGGCTGGAGCCGTCCCGGCTGGTACGGAGCCTATCCTCCGGTCGGCTATGTCGACTACCGCTACATCAACTCCTTGCCTTACGGCTACCGAGTGGTCTACCGCAACGGACACCGTTACTACTATTCAAATGGTAGCTACTATTGGCCCGCCCGTTATCAAAACCGCGGCGTCTACATCAGCGTCCGACTCTGATTTGGCTGGGATGTGACTGGTTAAAGCCCGGGGGAGAAATCCTCCGGGCTTGTCTTATTCGGTCGGTGGCCTGCGGAGTGATTTCTTCTGGGAAAGCTGCCGTTTATCGGCGACCGAGCGCTGTTTCGAACGGCGGGAACGTTGTCGTTTCTGACGGCGCATTTTTTCAATGGCCTGGGTTTTGGCTGACGCCCTGCCGTCGCGGATCATTTCGAGCTGCTCGCAGAGCTCCCGCCTTGCGAGGAAACGGTTCATTTCCCGCGAGCGGTCGATCTGGCATTTGATGGCCACACCGCTCGGCAGGTGTTTCAGGAAAACGCAGTTCGACGTCTTGTTGATTTTCTGTCCGCCGGCACCGGAACCACGCACGAACTTTTCGAGCAGGCTGTCCTCGGTGATGCCGAGGGCGGCCATGCGCTGTTCGAGCGCGGTTTGCTTTTCCGGCGATACGGGCGACTGCATGATGGCGGAAGCTTGCCTGTGATCCGCCGCCACGGCCAGTGAGGAATTGGATCAGGGTGCCGATGCGGGATGTTCCGTCCGCCTGGATTTCTTCCTGGGTCTCGTGAGGAAAAAGAGAGCGATCCCGAGAAGGGAAATCAGGAACGTGGCACCGGTGATGATGGAGAGGATCCAATCCCGTGCATCTTTGTCCGGGATGAATCCGAACTTGTGGAAATTGGTGAAGACGGATGCTTCGAGCTGCTTGCTGTCATCGGTGTGACGGGTCACGCTGCCCGTGGTCGTCGAGACATAGACGCGGCTGTTTTTCCCATCACCCGCGTCGAAGCGATGGACGGGGAGAATGCGGAAGATGTTGATGTATTCGTTGTTGAAAGCGGTGAGGTAGTCCGTTTTGCGGACGGAACCGCCGCCGAGGAATGCCGATGCGATCTGTGACGCGTAGGCGACGTCGGCATCGGGATCGAGGTTCCCGTCGACCGCGTTGACGTATTGGGGGGCGATGTTTCCGGCGTGGAAGATCTGGTAAAAGGGTTGGCCGGAGATGTTGCGGATGTTGATCGCGACGACCGGTTTCCCGGGGTTGATGACGGATGTTTTCGCGGCGGCATCCGTGGCCGTGACCTGGATCGCAGTGGTGTCCAATCCTTGTCCGCTGGGGCGTGCCGACGGAGGTGCCGCCTGGGTGCGGGTCATCACGACG
>DATLIO010000086.1:0-4666 GCA_035539355.1 Luteolibacter sp. | reverse complement strand
GCTCCATGACCGTGCGGCATGCGCGGACGGATCGCGAGATAGCGATCGGATTTCGGGAGTTGGTAGGATCGTTTCAGCGAATCCATCGGAAATGCGAAGTCATTCGTGCCGGTGACCCAGAGCATCGGCATCTTCGCGTTCGCGAGATAGGCGGATGGGTCCCAGAGCGTGCGCCACTTTTCCTTGTTCTCAGGGCCCATCTTCTCGAACTGGGGAAGCCACGTGGAATTGTCCGTGAGGAATCCGCAGCCATAAACCGGAGCCGCGAATTTGAACCGGTCGTCGACGCCGGCGACGACGCAGGTGAGATAACCACCCCATGAAATGCCGGTGAGGCCGGTTTTCCCGGGATCGACCTCGGGCCGCGAGCGGATCCATGAATGCGCGAGGATCACGTCGGACACGGCTTGGTAGGTCCATTGGCTTTCGGCCGGCTGGCCGATCTGGTCGAAACCGCCCCAACCGGGAGGCCCGCCTTTTTCATCGCGGGGATGGTTTTTCTCCGCACCGCCGATGGCGCCGCAGGTGTCCATCGAGATCGCCGCATAGCCCCGGTCGACCCACAGTTTCACCCATCGGGAAAATGCCGATCCACCGCCGCCATGAACGAGCACGATCGCGGGGACCTTCTTGCCCGGCTCAGTACGAGGGATGCCGTAGTAGGCGAAAATCCTCGTCGGCTTTCCATTCGGATAACCGACACCATCGATGAAGATCGCTTTCACCTCCCCGGCGTCATGTTCCGGTGCATCCTGATGAAGCGGCGTCTTTTTCAGTTCATCGATCTTCCAGGGCGTGGCCCCGGCGATGGCCGAAATCGCGAGAAAAGCGGCGACGATGCGTGTGATCATGCGTTGAGAACTTTGACGGCTCCCGACGGGTCACGCTCGAAGGCGTGCAGCAGGTTTCCTTCACCATCGATGAGCTGGACGGTGACTTTCTCCTTCGTGACGTGGATGTGGTTGAAGCCGAGGATCTGCCGGGAGAATCCGCGGCCGGTGCCGGTGATCTCGTAGCTCTTCGCGCCGCCACCGCCGGAGACGAGGAAGCTCGGCTGGTAATCGTTCACCTGGAGATGCTGGAGGTTGTGATCGTGTCCGGAGATATAGAGTGAGACCGGATTCTGCTGGAGATAGCCGCCCCAGTTTTTGATGAGGTTCTTGTTGTCGCCGCGTTTGGTGGTGTCGGAGAAGACCGGGTAGTGGCTGACGACCCAGGTCCACCTGGCTTCGGTTTTCTTCTGCAGTTCGGCTTCAAGCCAGCGTTTCTGATCGAGTTTTTCCTGAGGCGTGAGCGCGCCTTCGAAGAAATTCGAATCGAGGTAGATGATTTTGACCAACGGTGTCCCGACGGACGGAAAATCGACCGTGTACCACTTCGCGGGCATCTTCCACCGGGACGTCGGATTCGAGCTCGCATATTCAAGCTGCATGTCGGCTTTCGCGCGGCCCTGTTTGGAATCGTAACCGGGACCGTAGTCATGGTTTCCGAGGCAGGCATAGAACGGGCAGTCGAGATGCTCCTTCGAATACATGTCCTCGAAGTCCCTTTTGAAGCGGGCGGGTTCGAGGTGATCGTAGAAATTGTCTCCGAGCGCGAGGACGGCGGTGAGCGGTGCGCCGAGTTTGCCGGCGAACGCGTTCATTTGTTTCGCCACCTGGATCTGCCCTTCTTTTCCGGAGCCGAAATCACCGACGGCGAGGAAATGCAGGCCGTCCTTTCCGAAATCCTTGGCCGGGAGTTCCGCCGCTTTCGAGGAAATGCCGGACGCCAGCAGGGCGCTGCTGCTGAAGACGATCGTGCGGATCGCTTCCCGGCGGCTGAATGCGGATGAGAGCGGAATGGGATTCATGGGTTGCAAGCTATACCGATGCCGGGCCGGGCCATCTTGCAAGCCGCGAGTCGCGGGGAAGTTTTTGTTTGCCCTGATCCGATGCCATTCTTAGCTTCCAGACGCACTATGAGAAAACCCCGCTACAGTGGATTCACGCTGGTCGAACTGCTCGTGGTGATCGTGATCGTGGTCACGCTCGCCGGCCTCACCAGCGCCTTTTTGCCCCGAGCCCTGAAAAAAGGAGCGCAGACGAAAGCCATCGCGCAGATGAGGCAGATGAGCTCCGCGTTTGAATTGTATGCGAAGGATCATTCCAACCGCATCCCGCCGGTCGTCACCTCCGCGGAAGAGAGCGAGGAAAAGCGCGAGACGCCGTGGTTCTACTATCTCGAGCAGATGAACTCGAGCAAGGAGCTCGACGTGTATTTCAAAGACAAATGGTGGCGCGAAAACACCACCAGCATCTACATCAACCCGATGCATCCCAAGAAGGGCCTCGGCGCGAAATCGACCGGCTATGCCATGAATGCCGCGCTCGCCTACAATGTCGCCGTGTCCCGTGGGGAGAAACTCGATCCGGTGGATGCGAAATACGTCGGCGTCAATCTGAACGCCGTGCCGGACGGAACGAAGACACCGATCATCATCACCCATTGGGCCTCCTCCTACACCGGAGATACGAAGGAAATGTCCGACAAGCGTTTCGAGCCGTATGTCGTCAACGACCGGCTCCCCGTGCTGTTTCTCGACAGCCACGTTGAGACCATGACTCCGAAGGAATATGCGGCGCGGGGACTCAATCTCGTTCCGAAGCCCGAGAACGCGGATTCAGGAAACTGAGCATGCAAGGAAAGGCGAATTCACCCGCCGAAATGGAAGCCCTCGGGCGTGCCGCGGCGGAACGGGTGGTTCCGGGAGATGTCTTCGCCCTCACCGGAGGGCTCGGCGCGGGAAAGACCCATTGGACGAAAGGCTTCGCCGCGGCCATGGGATGTGCGGAGCAGGTGACGAGTCCGACTTTTCCGCTGGTCCATGAATACGCCGGGTCCGCGATGCCGGTCTTTCACTTTGATTTTTACCGGCTCGATTCCCCGGACGAGTTGATCGCGCTCGGCTGGGATGAATATCTGGAGGCGGGCGGCGTGATCGTCGCGGAGTGGGCGGATAAATTTCCGGATCTGCTTCCGCCTTCGGCGATCCGGCTGCAGTTCACCGTCGACCCCGACGGCGGACGGACGGTCGGGTTGATCAATTGCCTATAGAGAGTTGCCCACGGCGCCGACCGAACGGGTCACGCTGCTGGCGGCCCGGCTTGCGGTTTTCACAAGCCCTTCAGCCATGCTGCAGGAAGTGAGCCCCATGGCGAACGCCGCCGAAGCCAGAATCATGAGACTTTTCATGCCCGGCACGATGAACACGGCGCTCCCCGAGTCAAGCAACCTCCGATTTGGCGGTTGCCTCCGGGCGCGCCAGCGGGCTGACTTCGCAGCGGGATGGATTCCGAAATCGAATCGTTCATGCGGTTTCTGGCCGTCGAGAAGGGGCTTTCGGAGGCATACCAGCTTTCGGTCCGCCGCACGCTCGATGCGCTCGCGGCTTGGATGCGTATAAAGAACAAGGGGATCCGCGACATCGGGACGGATGAGCTGGCGGCTTTTCTCAGCCAGCGGAAAAAGGACGGGCTGGCGGCATCCTCGCTGCGGATCACGACCGTGCATCTCAAGGTCTTCTTCCGTTGGCTCGCATCCAGGGAACGCTTGGAAATGGATCCGGCCGAGCCGCTGATCGCTCCAAGGGGAGAACAATCGCTTCCCGAGACCTTGCATGCGGCGGATATCGGAACGCTGCTCGATTCGATTCAAACGGAGGCGCCGCTGGGCCGCCGGGACCGGGCGATCCTCGAACTGTTCTATTCTTCCGGACTGCGTCTTTCCGAATTGTGCAAGGCGCGGCTGGAAATGATCGATTTCGAGGAAGGGTTCGTCCGCATCACCGGGAAGGGCAACAAAACCCGGATCGTCCGTGTGGGCGGCAAAGCTTTGGAGGCTCTCGGCGATTATCTTGAAAACGAACGCGCTTCGCTGGTGACGAAAAAAACGTCGTCGCACGTGTTTCTCAGCATCCGGGGAGGTCCGCTCACCCCGGATCGGGTGCGGCAGATCGTGAAAGAACGCGCCGCCGCCGCGGGCATCGACCAGAATGTGTATCCGCATCTTCTGCGGCATTCGTTCGCGACGCATCTTCTGGAAGGCGGCGCGGATCTGCGGGTGATCCAGGAATTGCTGGGTCATTCCGACATTTCCACGACCCAGATCTACACGCATGTCGACCGCGAGCGTCTGAAATCCGTGCACCGGAAATTCCATCCGCGGGGTTGAGAGCCGGATTTTCGCCTCGCTGCGAAGCGCCGGCCGGTGCAATCTGGAGCCGATGATGGATGGATCGCTGCTGGTGCTCGGTTTGGCCGGGCCGGAATTGACGACGGACGAAGCGGATCTTTTCCGGAGATTGCAACCGGCGGGCTACATCCTTTTCAGCCGGAACATCGTCAGCCCGGAGCAAACCCGGAAACTCACCGACGATCTCCGCGATCTTTCCTCGGAGATGCCGATCATCGCGATCGACCAGGAAGGCGGACGGGTCACGCGGACGAAGGAGATCGCTCCGGTCGCGCCATCGGCTCCGGCGCTCGCCGCGCATGGCAAGACGCTTGAAAGCGCGAATGCCGGTGCATTGACCGCCGATTTGCTCCGCCTCCTCGGCTTCAATCTCGATTTCGCGCCGGTGCTCGACCTCGATCATTTCCCCGGCATCCAGAACGCGCTCCGCGGC
>DATLIO010000085.1:0-2910 GCA_035539355.1 Luteolibacter sp. | reverse complement strand
GCTGATCGGCGGTGCGACCACTTCGGCGGCGCACACGGCGATCAAGATCGCGCCTCACTATTCCGGGCCGGTGGTTCATGTGTTGGACGCATCGCGATCGGTGCCGGTGACGACATCATTGCTTTCCGAAGACCAGCGGGCAGGATTCGTTGCGGAGAACCTTGCGAAGCAGGAGAAGCAGCGTGCGAATTTCCTCGGTGGACCGAAGAAGGAAACACTGTCGATTTCCGAGGCACGTGCGGCGGGACCGAAGATCGATTGGGACAACTACACGCCGCCGGTTCCATCGTTCACCGGTGTCCGCGTACTGGACGATCAGTCCTTTGAAGAGCTCGCGCAATACATCGACTGGACGCCGTTTTTCCATGCATGGGAACTCCGGGGTGTTTGGGATCGTGAGAAAGGCATCCTGAAAACCAAGAACGAGGAAGGCGCCGCCGAGGCCGCGAAATTGCACAAGGAAGCGTTGGAGTGGGTCGGCCGGATCATCGCCGAGAAACGATTCACCGCACGGGGCATGTATGGTTTCCATCCTGCGAACTCGATCGGTGACGACATCATCGTTTGGAAAGACGATTCACGGACGGAGGAGAAAACGCGTTTCCACAGTCTCCGGCAGCAGATCAAAAAAGAAACCGGCAAACCCAATGTGGCGCTGGCGGATTGGGTCGCGCCGGGAAAAGCGGAGGATTACATCGGTGGATTCGTCGTGGGTATCCACGGCGCGGATGAATTCGCGGCGGAACTTGAAAAGCAGCATGACCCGTATGGTTCGATCATGGTGAAGGCGATCGCCGACCGATTCGCGGAAGCGTTCGCGGAGCTGCTGCATCACCGTGCACGGATCGAGTGGGGTTATGAAACCGAGCTGGAACTGACCAAGGACCAGCTCATCCATGAGAACTATCAGGGGATCCGCCCTGCGCCCGGTTATCCGGCGCAACCGGACCACACCGAGAAACCCATTCTTTTCGATTTGTTGGGCGCTTCCGATGCCACGGGGGTGACTCTGACGGAAAGCTGCGCGATGCATCCGGGGGCTGCGGTCTGCGGACTGTATTTCTCACACCCGGAAAGCCATTATTTCGCGATTTCCGAACTGCAGAAGGACCAGATCGAGGACTACGCCGCGCGCAAGGGCATCAGTGTGACGGAAGCGGAGAAATGGCTCGGGCCGTGGCTCGGCTACGCCTGAGATTTCCGCTCGACGGACGGCGAAAGCCGCAGCACTTTCCGGTCACTATGAAACTCATGACCCAAACCCGGGCGGCGATGCTGTCCCTGTTCTGCACGGGCATCGCATTCGCCGGCGGCGAGGGATGGACCACCGATTATGAAGCGGCGAAAAAAGAAGCGGCTTCCTCGAAGAAATCACTGCTGATCGATTTCACCGGTTCCGACTGGTGCGGCTGGTGCATCAAGCTGAACGACGAGGTCTTCAAACACGACACGTTCAAGAACGGTGTGAAGGACAAGTTCGTTCTTCTTGAACTGGATTTCCCGAATGACAAGTCGAAGCAAACGGAGGCGGTGCAGAAGCAGAACGCGGAGCTTTCGAAGAAATATGGCATCGAAGGATTTCCGACCATCCTGCTGACCGATGAGGAAGGCCGTCCCTTCGCTTCGACCGGTTATGAAGCCGGTGGTCCCGCCGAGTATGTGAAGCATCTCGATGGTCTGTTAGAGAAACGGAAAACCCGCGATGAGGGTTTTGCCGCGGCCTCGAAACTCGAAGGTCCTGCGAAGGCGAAGGCGCTTGTCGGAGTGTTGGAATCGATGGAACTGAGTGATGGCACCGTCGCCGGTTTCTATGGCTCCACCATCGATGACATCAAGAAATCGGATCCGGAGGATTCGAGCGGCTTCGCGAAGAAAATGGCCGAGAAGGAGCGCATGTCCAAATTCGATGCGGAGCTGAACGAGCTCGGCGAGAAAAAGGATTTTGATGGAGCGCTGGCGCTGATCGACAAAACCCTCAAGGAGGATCTTCCCCTGGAGGACAAGCAGCGCGTCACGTTGATGAAAGCGCTGGTCTTCGCCGAGCAGGGAAAATTCGACGAAGCGATCAAGGGCGTCGATGAAGCGAAAAAGGTCGCGCCGGAAAGCGAAATGGCGGGTCAGCTCGACGGGCTGAAGCGCCAGCTCGAAGCGATGAAAGGTCACGACAAGGCCGAATGATCTGAATTTTACAAACGGCGCCGATCGGGAAACCGGTCGGCGCTTTTTGTTGAGTGGGGGAGTCAAGGCGGACAGGCTGTGGCATGCGTTTGGTGTGGCTGTTCGCCGGTCTGGCTCTGATTTTCCTCCTGTCATGGATGGTCTGGGGCGGAGCGTGGGACCAGCGGTTCACGTTGGATGGGACGATCGCCTGGCTCGAAGGCTCGGGACGATGGGCTTGGGCGGCGGGGATGGGTTTGTTGGTCGCGGATCTGGTGCTGCCATTGCCGGGGACGATCGTGATGTCGGCGTTGGGTTTCGTTTATGGTCCTTGGTTGGGTGGTGCGTTCGCTTTCGCCGGGCAGATGTCGGCGAGTGTGATCGGTTACGGATGCGGCAGGTTGTGCGGCGAGGGATTCGTGAGGCGTTGGTTGGGCGACAAGGATTTCGAAAGGGGACGGAAGTTGTTTGGAAACGGCGGGGGATGGATCGTGGCGTTTTCCCGGACACTGCCGATCCTGCCGGAAGTGGTTTCGTGCATGGCGGGGATTTCACGGATGCCGTTCGGGAATTTTCTCGTCGCGTCCGTCTGCGGGAATCTGACGATGGCCTTCGTGTTCGCGTTCATCGGCGCTTCGGGGAAAGATGCGCCGTGGTGGGCGATCGCGGCGAGTCTGGTGGTTCCGGGAGTTCTCTGGCTGGCGGCCGCCCGTTGGAAACGAGGGAAGCAGTAGTTGGAGCCTGCGGCTTGCG
>DATLIO010000084.1:0-2704 GCA_035539355.1 Luteolibacter sp. | reverse complement strand
GATGAGACCGTTGCTGCCTTTTTGGATCGCATCGCCGCCGAGGCCAAGGCTCGTGAGGACGGAGCACTGGGCCTGCGGATCAAGGAACTTCGGAGGATTCTGACGAGGACTTACTCGTATGGCACCCAGGACAACCGGGGGATGGATGCCTATGTTTCAGGCCAGAATCAGGAAACTGCGGGAGAAATGGCGCTTGCTGTCATTTCATATCAGCAGGCGTTGAAGAGTGGCAGCGAACTGGTGCCGGCGAAACGGATTGGAGAACGGCTGGAGGCGATCAAAAAATCCCATCCCGCCGAGTATGAGAAAGGGGTTGAAAAGTTCCTCAATCTCTCGGTGTCGCCCAATCTTCAGGGGGGTGAACGCCCCGCGCCGAAGCAGTGATGGTTCGCGAAACGCCACCTGCGTGTCTTTCTCTCGAAGGGCGTTGAATGCGAAAAATGCGCGACAAGGTCCCGTTCAGCGGATAGTGAGTCGGACAATCCACCCACTCCTCATGAGATCCTCAGCTCTATTCCTTCTGCTGGCGCTGCTGCCCGCTTCGTCCAATGGCCAGAGCCCGCAGGAACGCGAACTCGCCCTTCTGACGGCGCAACGGGACAAGGCGGTGGAAGCCGCCACGGCTCCGATTCATCGCAAATACCGTGAGGCTCTGGAGCAACTGCTGAAGAAGGCCATGGCGGCTTCCGATCTGGATGGCGCCATCAAGATCCGGGAGGCCCTTGAAAAAGCACCGGATGACGCTGATCCGTTCTCGGATCTCGAAGCGGCGATCGAAGGGACGAAATGGCTTTGGCCGATCGAATTCGCGGGAAACACTCCGGAGGATATCCGGTGGATTTCCTTTGGTCCCGACAAGGAGATCAAACATGGCTGGCACGGCTACACCGCGGCGTGGCGGCTGGTGAAACCGAATGTCATCGAGCTGACCCAGGCGGGAAAGGTGGAATTCGTGTGGAAAATGGAATTCGACCCGAAGTTCAAAAAGGCAACTGTCAGCAAGATCAACGAGCGGAAAGACTATCCGATGCGGATCATCGAACAGGAGCGGGACAAGGCGAAGTGAGATATTGCCGGTGCCCGGATGAAATCAAACCGGGCTTTCAATTGTGCTTGGCCGGATTTGGCGCATGATTTCCGCGTGGCGGGCGGAGCGGATGACGAAATGCCAGAGGATGCGAACCGCAAGCCCGGTTTGTGGAGGCGCTTTGTCATCGATCCGATCCTCGGCCAATTGAAACAGGGGATTTCCGTGGAGAAGCTCGCCTGGAGCATCGGTGCCGGGATGACCATCGGGATCTGCCCGGTGTGGGGGACGAGGGCCTGGATCTGCCTGCTGGTCGGTTGGTTGTTCAAACTGAACCAACCGGCGCTCCACACGTTCAAGAGCCTGCTTTATCCGCTGCAGATCGTGCTGATGATTCCGTTCATCCAGATGGGACAGGTGGTTTTCGGAGATCCGCCGCTGGAGATTTCCGTGGAGTTCCTGAAATCCGAATTCGGCCGGGGATTCTGGGTGTTCCTGGGCCGGTTCGGCTGGTTGATCTCCAAGGCGGCGGTCGCCTGGTTGCTGGTGTCGCCTGCCATGCTGTTTCTTTTGAAATGGTCGCTGACGCCGGTGCTGCGGAAAGCGGGCTCGAAGTTCCGGAAAAGCAAGGAGGCCACGGTATGACGATCGTGAGGATGTTGCTGTTGGTCTGTCTGCTGCCGCTGGCGTCCTGCGTGATGGTGCCGACGGGGCCCGCCGCGGTTGCCGGCGTCGAGGTGGAGAAGGATGTGGTGTTCTCTTTCCGGAATGGATCCGAGGGATTGAAGGCGGATGTCTGGAAACCGAAAGACCGGCCATCCGCTCCGGGTGTCCTGTTGCTGCATGGCGGCGGCCTCACGGACACGGGTGGGAAATGGCAGATGAATGGCATCGCCGCGAAACTCGCGAAGCGGGGCTACGTGGTGGTGAACGCGACTTACCGGACGGCTCCGGCCCACCGGTATCCGGTGCCGCAGGAGGATGTGAAGGCGGCGCTCGACTGGATGAGGAAGGACGGAGCGAAGTACGGGATCGATCGTAGCAGGATCGCGACCTTCGGATATTCCGCGGGTGGTTACCTGGCGTCGCTGGTCGCTTTGACGGACGACGCGAAGAAGGACCGGGTCAAGGCGATCGTGGCGGGTGGGGCTCCTTCCGATCTGGTTTTCTACGCATCGGGAAAGCTGGTTCCGGATTTCCTCGGGGGGAAACTGTATGACGTGCCGCAGCGGTTCTACGAAGCGTCACCGGCGAACCATGTGAAACGGAGCAGCCCGCCGATTTTCATCTACCATGGGATGAAGGACAAGCTGGTGAAGCCGGAGCACCCGATGCTGATGCTGCGGAAATACCAGGACGCCGGGGCGAAATCCGAGCACGTCTGGTTGTGGGACCGGGGACACATCGGAGCGTTCGTTTTCTCCGATGCGGTGGTCGACAAGGCGATCGATTTCCTGGATCGGGAATTGTAGTTCTCTAACAGGCGAGCGGGGTCGCGAGTTTGATGAGCGTCTGGTCGAGTTTGTATTTCTGATGCGCGACGGCGTCGATGGGCAGGTGGCCGTAGGTGCCGTCACGGAAAACCATGATGGCGTTCTTTTCCCCGCGATCGAGCGCATCGACGGCGGCGACGGCGAATTTGTAGGCCATGACACGGTCGTGGACGGTGGGCGAACC
>DATLIO010000083.1:0-6811 GCA_035539355.1 Luteolibacter sp. | reverse complement strand
GCCATCGGGTGCGGGATGGAAATAATCGAGCCCGGTTTCGCCGATGGCGCAGACGCGTGGATCGGAAGTGAAGGCGCGGAGCTGTCCGACGGCGTCATCCGGAGCGTTGTGGACGTCGCACGGATGGATGCCGATGCAGGTGTGGACGGCGGGATTTTCAGAAAAGGAGAGATTCGGCGCGACGTCTTCCAGGCAGGTGGCGAGGGTGATCAGGCGGGTGACACCGTTTTCCTTCGCGCGTCCGATGAGATCGTGGACTTCTCCGGAGGAAAAGCGATGGGAGGCGAGGTGGCAATGCGAGTCGGTGAGCATGGAGGGAGCGGAGCGTTTCCTCAGGGTTGGATGGCGCTGATGAGCGCGTCGACCTTGGTGAAATCCTTGATGCCCGGAGAAGATTCGGCTCCGGAGGCGATGTCGATGGCGGCGGGTTTGACGGTGGCCACGGCGTGGGCGGCGTTTTCCGGGACGATGCCGCCGGCGAGGATGACCGGAAGTTCGGGATGCTGGTTTTTGAAATCGATGGCGACATTCCAATCGAAGACTTCGCCGGTGCCGCCGTAGACGCCGGGTGCGTGGGCATCGAGGAGGATGCCGAGTGCTCCGAAGTCGGCCGCGCGTTCGAGATCGGCACGGGTTTTCACGCCGATGGCTTTGATGAACGGAACGCCGGCTTCACGGAAAGGGGCTGCGTCGGCGGGCGTTTCGTCGCCGTGGAGCTGGATGAGATCGATGAGCCCGCTATTATAGATAGCGAGGATGTTTTCGGCGGGCTCGTTGACGAAGACGCCGACGCGGAGGATTTGTCCGGCGAGATCCTTCAGGAAGCCCGCCCGGTTCGGCGCGAGGTAGCGTTTCGATTGCGGCCAGAAATTCGCACCGAGCGCGGGAACGCCGAGGGAGACGAGTTCATCCGCATCCGATGGCAGGGTGACGCCGCAGATTTTGAGGGAAGGCGTTTCCGGATCGAGGAATTGTTCAAGCAGCGTCACGCCGGGAAACTAACGTGGAATCGATGGATGGAAATGGGGAAGTTTGGATGGACGGGAGATTTGCGGATGGGTTAGAGAGGTGGGCTACCATGAAGGCGTTGGTTTTTCTGATGATGGCGGGTGTGGCGGCGGCCGCGGAAAGATACGACGTCGTGGTGTATGGCGGGACGCCCGCGGGGATCGCGGCGGGGGTGACGGCCGCGCGCGAGGGGGTGAGTGTCGTGGTGCTCGAACCGACACGATGGATCGGCGGGATGGTGACGGGTGGATTGGCGCGCAGCGATGTCGGGAAGAAGGAAACGGTCGGTGGTTTCGCGAAGGAGTTCTTCACGAAGGCGGCCGAAGGTTACGACCCGAAGTGGATGTGGTATGCGGAGCCGAAAAAGAACATGGCGGTTTTCGAGGCGATGCTGGCGGAGGCCAGGGTCAAGGTGGTGAGGAGCGCGAAATTGAAGGACGTGCTGAAGACGGAGGGCATGATCGAGCGCGTGACGACGGAGGACGGGGTGGTTTACGAGGGCGGACAATTCATCGATGCTTCCTATGAAGGCGATCTGATGGCGAAGGCAGGGGTTTCGTACCGCGTCGGACGGGAGGCGAAATCCGAATACGGGGAAGCGCTCGCGGGGTTTCAGCCGATGGCGGTGCGTCCCCGGACGAATGAAGTGATGGCTTCCGGGAAAGCCGGGCCGAGTTACATCCATGGAACCCCGGCGAAGATTTCCGCGCTGGATGAGAAGGGGGAACCGATTTTCGGAGTGGTGAAAGCTAATGCCAAACCGGGAAGCGCGGACGGACTGACGCAGTCTTATAATTTCCGCGTGGTGGTGACGCAGCGGGACGATCTGAAAATCCCGTTTCCGAAACCGGAGAACTACAAGCCCGAACGATACGAACTGCTGCGGCGGTTGATCGGAAGTTTCCCGCAGGTGGCGTTCAACCGGTTGTTCCATCTCGGGGAGATCGCGGAGGGGAAATATGATCTCAACGCGCAGGGTCTGTTTTCCACGGACTATCCGGGCGGCAACACCGGGTATCCGGATGGCGATTGGACGGAGCGGGAAAAAATCCGCCGTGACCACATCGACTACATCCAGGGGATGCTCTGGTTTCTCGGAAATGACGAGCGGGTGCCGGAGGAATTGAGGAAGGAAGCGAACTCGTGGGGCCTGTGCCGGGATGAATTCGCCGATCATGGCAACTGGCCGTATGCGCTGTATGTCCGGGAAGGCAGGCGGATGAAAGGCGTGCAGGTGATGGTCCAGGACGATTGCCAGCGCAAGGTTCGGAAACCGGACAGCGTGGGCATGGGTTCGTTCATCATCGACTGCCACATCGTGCAGCGGATCGTGACGGAAGACGGATCCGTGACGGATGAGGGATCATTTCCCGATGCCCCGACGCAACCGTATCAGATTCCGTACCGAAGTCTGACGCCGAAGCCGGAAGAGTGCGGCAATCTGCTGGTGCCGGTTTGTTTTTCCGCGTCGCACGTCGCGTATTGTTCGATGCGGATGGAGCCGGTCTATATGGCGCTCGGCCACGCGTCGGGACTGGCGGCGGTGCAGGCGATGAAGGGCGGGAAAGGTGTTCAGGGAATCGATGTGGAGGAACTCCGAAAAAAACTGAAGGAACAGGGAGCGGTGCTGGAATTGGACGTACCCGGCGCGTTGCTGGTGGAGGATATGGCGGGATTGGTGGTGGATGACGCGGATGCGGAATTCATCGGTGAATGGACGCATACGAATTACGGCGTGCCGGTGAATCTGATCAGCAGCCACGACGGTGGTCAGGGCAAGGGGGAGAAGAAGGCGGTTTTCCGGCTGAAGGTTCCGGAGAAGGGGAATTTCGATCTGCGCTTCTATTATGCGGCGGCGGCGAACCGGGCATCGAATGCGAAAGTCACTGTCATCCGCGGTGACCGGAAGTCGGTGGTGGAAGTGGATCAGCGGAAGCTCGCCGCGTTTTTCTCGCTGGGTGTGGCGAAATTCGCGGCGGGCGAAGAAGTGATCGTCGTCATCGCCAACGACGACGCCGATGGGATCGTGTCGGTGGACGCGGTGCAGCTGCTGCCGGTCAAGTGATCACATTTTCACGATCTCGACCCGGCGGTTCTTGGAGCGGCCTTTGTCGTCGGTGTTCGGGGCGAGAGGTGCCGCCATGCCGACGCCGACGGGAATGATCCGCGAGGCCGGAATCTTGTGCTGGCTGGTGAGCGCCGTGGTGACCGCGGTGGCGCGCTTCAGCGAAAGGATTTGGTTGTAATCGAGGGCGCCCTGGTTGTCGGTGTGGCCGACGATGAGGAAGGTGCCTTCGCTGGAAGTGATCGCCTTCGCCATTTCGGCGAGCGACTCGGCGGACTCGGGTTTGATGTCGGCTTTGTCGGTGTCGAAGTAGATGCCGTAGATGGCGATGCGGCCGGTGGTGTCGATGGATTTGGTGATTTCCTCCGATTTCACGACTTCCATCCGGGCCTCCATCGCCTTCGTTTCGAGAATGTCGACGCGGGCGACGATGTTGCCCTTTTCCAGCTTGTGGCCTTCGACGAGTTTCGCGAAGCCGGTGCTAACGTCATCAAGCCGGAACGCGTAGACGGAAACGTAGACGTCGTTGCCGGCTTTGCCTTTCCCCTTCAGGACGGCGTATCGCTGCTCGTCCTTGTTGAATTCGTGGAGGTACTGCAGCTGGTCGGTTTTCAGCGCGAGGGGGAAGATTTGTTGGACGAAACGGCCGTAACCATCGTCGAGCTTGTCGTTTTCAGCGGTGAACAACGTCTGGTAGCCGGCGCCTTTGAGTTCGCCCTCGTACTGGCGGACGGCTTCGAGGGTGGTCGCTTCGCCCGGCAACTTGTAATAAAGCGTGGTCAGCTGGCCTTCGGCCTTGTCGCGTTTGGTGTTCTTGAAGGCGGATGTGCCGTAGTCGAATTCGATTTTTTCGAGGGCGATGTTCAATTCCTCGAACTTGGAATTCTTGTACCAGATGATTTCCGAACCGGTGACTCGCTTGAAGCCTTCCACGTCCTTCGAGCCTTCGGCGTCCTTGGCGACGACCGCGGTGATCATGAAGCAAATCGTGGAAAAGACGGCGGGAAAAATTTTCATGGCTTGATACAGGGAAGCGAAGTCCGCGGGAAATGGCAAGAATGGACGACCGTGGAATGGGTTTGACGGAGATCGTTCGCGAAATTCACAGTGATGCATGGGGATGCGCGTTCGTTGGTTCATCTATGGGCTCGCCCTTTGTTTTCCAAGCGCGTGGGCCGGTCAGGATGGGATACCTAAAATCACCGGAGTGAGGGAATGGGTCTTCACCGATGGTTCGAAGCAGCGGGCGAGGATGAATGTCTGGGAGGGAAAGGTCTGGATCGGCGGTGACGGCCGCGCTCCTTTGAAGAAGGAGATCGACCGGACGATTCCGGAACAGCGTGCGATTGCGGAGGGTTTGGAGACCGGGAAAATCCATATCGAGCATCCGCCCGTGGCGTTCAGCATCAAGACGCCGGAGGGGGAGATTGAAGTGCATACGTTTCCGTTCGACTCGAATCTGGTGGGAAAAGAAAGGACGTGGACGAGGACCGACGGGAAAACGGCGGCCGGCACGCTGCTCAACATGGCCGACGACGAGATTTCAGTGAGGATCGGCAATACCGCGTGGCGATTGGAGGTGTCTTCGTTGTCTCCTGAAGACCGTGCCTATCTCGACCGCATGTTACGCGGACAGGAGCCGGTTTATCCTCTGGGCGTGAAGTGCCCCGTCCATGGTTATGGCGGGGATCCGGGACCTCTGGCGATTTCGGGTGAGAAATTTTGCGCTGCGGACAAACCGTCGATCACCTTTGAAAAGGCGCTCGATCTCGCTTGGGAAGAGCTCGGGGCGAAGGTGGATCGGAGGGCGTGGAAACTCTATGCCTTCCAGGAACATCCGTTCGGCGTTGAGGAGGCCCAGGCGAAAAAGATGCCGGGCCTTCCCGCGGATCGGATCCGCAGGGGCTACCAAGCCTGTTTTGCGATCGACGAGTCGAAGGTCAAATCGGTCCAGGAGAAGCTTGGCGGCCGGGTCACCGAGAACGGCTGGTATTGGGTCTATCTTCTCGACGATGGAACCTCGCTCACCCCTCCCGGAAAAAAGAAATGAAAGCGCTTCTAACCCTTTTGCCGGTCGTGATGACGACATTGGCGTCCGCCGGACCTCTCGTTCTCGCCGAATGGAGCCAGGAGAACAACGGAGTGGTGACGAGGAAGGTCCAGCATCTGGCGGATGAGGATTCGCTGGCAAAGCTCAAGGGTTGGAAGCCGGGTGAGGGCGTTCCGGTTCCCGTCACCCGTGACCGGGCCGTCGAACTGGCCAAGGAAGCCGCGCGTTTGGATGGAAGAACCGAATTCAAGGAGCTGGAGACGTCGGTCCAACTGACGGAGGCCATGCTTTTCGACGAAGACACCGGGGAGGAGATCCGGGTCCGGAAGGGGACGTGCCTTTGGTATTATATGATCAGTTTCGTGAAATCCGGGAAATTCGAAGACCAGTATGTGGTTTCGATGGATGGCAAGGTGGCGCTGCGGGTGATCCAGTAGTGGCGAAACCGCTTGGAACTCGCATGGTCCGCGTGGATGATCCCGGCGTGGAAGTGATCCGGATCCGCGGGGCGAGGCAGCATAATTTACGGAACGTCGACATCGACATTCCGAAAGGGAAGCTCGTGGTGATCACGGGGCCGAGCGGGTGCGGTAAATCGTCGCTCGCTTTCCACACGCTCTACGCGGAAGGGCAGCGGCGTTATGTGGAATCGCTTTCGGTCTATGCGCGGCAGTTCCTGGATCAGTTGGAGAAACCGGATGTGGATTCGATCGAGGGATTGAGTCCGGCGATCGCGATCGAGCAGCGGAGCGGTGGGTTGAATCCGCGGTCGACGGTGGCGACGGCGACGGAGATTTATGATTTCCTGCGGGTGTTGTGGGCGGCGGCGGGTGTGCCGCATGATCCGCTGACCGGCGAGCGGCTCCAGAAAATGGGGCCGATGGACATCGTCGCGCGGCTGTCCGGATTGGAGGAAGGGACGAAGGTCGTCCTGTTGGCGCCGTTGCCGAAGGAGGAAACGAGCGAGCCGGAGCGGTTGCTGGGTGATTTGCAACGGCAGGGATACATCCGGGTCCGGTTGGATGGGGAGATTCTGGAAATCGAGGAAGCCGCCAAACTGTGGCCGGAGGTGCCGTCGTTGGTTGAGATCGTGGTGGATCGCTTCGTGATCCGTGCCGGAGTGGAATCGCGGCTGGCGGATTCGGTCGAGACCGCGCTGCGGATCTGCGGGACGGAGGCGCGGGCGGCGATCCAGGATCCGGGAAGCGACGGATGGCACGATGTTTCCTTCCAGACGTCCTACCGGAATCCGGAAACGGGTTTCACGGTGGAGGAGCTTTCGCCGAAGCATTTTTCGTTCAACTCGCATCTCGGAGCCTGTGCGGCGTGCGAGGGATTGGGGACGGAGATGTTCTGCGATCCGGTGTTGTTGCTGGGTGAAGCGGATGCACCGTTGCTGAAAGGCGGGGTCAAAGGTTGGTGGAAGGAAAAGTCATCGCGGGACGGCCAGTCCCGCCGTGAGACGGCCGCGATGCTGGAACAATACCAACTGCCGGATCATACGACATTTTCCGGTCTGCCGGATGAGGCGCGCGCGATGTTGCTCGATGGCGGGCAGTTGGTGACCGGTTGGAAGATCGGAAAGGAGAAGAAGCCGCAGACGAAACGTTTCGAAGGCCTGACGGTCGAGGCGATGCGCAAATACCGCGAGGCTTCGAGCGAAGCGGTGCGGCGCAGGCTTGCGCGGG
>DATLIO010000082.1:0-4461 GCA_035539355.1 Luteolibacter sp. | reverse complement strand
GTAAGGAGGAGGGACACTCTTGTCCCTCTTCTTCATTCATTTCTAAAAGGGCGACAAGAGTGTCGCCCCTCCTTACTTCTCCGCAGCCCAAACGACGGCATTCACGAGAAATTTCCGGAACTCCGGATTCTCGAAATCCCTCTGCACGCCCAGTGATGTGTAGAACACTTTGCCACCTTTGTTGGTCCGCGTCCAAACGACCGGCTGCGTGTTTCCTGAAGCGTTTTTCGCCGTCATCAACACGGTCACATCCGCCGCGAGACTCTCGTTCTTGTAAAGTTTCCCGTCCGTTCCGAAAGGCTTCACGTCCTTGAAAACCGGATGCCCTTCCTTGCCGGGAGTGATCACGAGTTCGGCGGCTTCGTTGTTCTTGTAGTGGCCGTCATAACTGCCACCCAGGATCTCCTTGTCGAAGGCTTTCACATCCGGAACCCAGTTCTGGATCCCATGGCTCGCGGTCCGGATTCCAACAACCGGCTTCCCGGCATCGATGTGCTTCTTCACGAGCTCCATCTGTTCCGGAGGAAGTACGATGCGCCTCGTAAACAGCACCAGCACGTCCGATTCCGCGAGTTTCTCCAATCCGGGAATCCCGTTCCCCTTGTCCTCACCGAACGCCCTGAAACAAACCGCCCCACCTTTCTCCAGGTCCGCCTGCAGCTTCGCCAGCGAATCGTGCGAACCATACTCCGCTGAAGCGGAAACCAGACAAACCTTCGGCTGCGCGAAAATCATCAGCGGCAGCATCCAGAGAGAAAGCAGGAGAGATTTCATCATCTCCCCTTACTTCGATTCCGGCTCCCGTCTTTCGGAGATCACTCCCGGTTCACTTCATCGAGCGCGGCTTCCACGACCGCGGAATCCTTCTCTCCGTAAAACTTCACGCCGCGGACGATCTTCGGCCGCCCTTTGGAAACATGCCATGCGTTCGTATCCCGAAGCGAATAGATGCAGCCGCAGTATTCCTGCTGATAGAAATGCTCGCGTTTCGAGATATCGATCATCCGCGCCGAACCGCCGCCTTTGCGCCAGTTGTGCTGCCAGTAGGTGACGCCCGGATATTTCGCCGCCGCCCGTTCGCCGCAGTCGTTGATCTGCTCCATGCTTTTCCACCGCGAAATGCCGAGGCAGCTCGTGATCAGTGGAAATCCATTCTCGTAGGCATACAGCGCCGTCCGCTCGAAACGCATGTCGAAACACATCGTGCAGCGAACCCCACGCTCCGGAGCCATCTCCATGCCTTTCGCCCGGGCGAACCAGTTGTCCGTGTCATAATCCACGTCGATGAACGGGATCCCGTGCTTCTCGGCGAAGCGGATGTTCTCCGTTTTCCGCAGCTCGTATTCCGTCCGCGGATGGATGTTCGGATTGTAGAAATAGATCGTGTAGTCGATCCCCGAGGCCGTCATCGCCTCCATCACTTCGCCGGAACAAGGGGCGCAGCAGGAATGCAGCAGCACCTTTTTATGCCCGCCCGGGGTCTCAAGGACCGGCCGGCCGGCCATGGTTTCGTCTGGGAAGGATTCGTTCACACGCCGACTTTAACCGGGATAAAACCGTGAAGAAACCCAAATTTCTTTTCCCTTGCACCCTCTCCGGCCCATCCGTAGAAACCTCCCGTCCTCGCGCTTCCAAACTCGGTAACTCCCTGAAGAAGCCTTTCCAACTCCTGCTTGTGTTCCTCGGCTGCCTCCATCTGGTTGGCGGCCCTTACTCGATTCTGCAGGGTTGTGCATGGGTGAACATGCTCATCAGCTACTCCCAGAAGGACGGACTGGTGAAAGCCGCCAAGGATACCTTCAGCGGCGAAAAGCCCTGCAAACTCTGCTGCAAGATCGCCGAAGCCCGCGAAGTGGATTCGAAAAATCCGGGCGATCCCGTGAAACCACCGCTTTCCCCGGTCGCGGCGAAACTGCTGCACGAAATGCTGCCTTCGTCCGTGACGGCGATCGAGCCGCCCGCAGCCATCGATTTCCCATCCCCTTCGCTTCCCGGCGTTCATCTTTCCGCCGGATGCGCGAAAGCCTCGCCACCTGTTCCGCCGCCCTGTCGCGCCGCCTGAGACGGACCATCGTGTCCGTCCCCTGAGGCGCGCGGTCATGCCGTGCGCTTGAACGAACCCTTTCCGGCCTGCACGCCCATCAAAAGGCAGCGCAAGGACAAAGGCCGGACCTTCCGTCGGATCGCGCCCGACGCGTCTCCGGCGGGAGGACTCCCCATCTCTCATTCTGCATTTTTCAAAAACGTGAAACTCATTCCCTGCTATCTTCTCACCGCAACCGCGGCCTTCGCCCAAACCGAACTCGACACCATCACGGTCCAGGCGAACCGCGAGAAATCGAAGACCGTTCCTTCGGTCGAAAAAGCCCGCGAAGAACTCGCCAAAACCCCGGGCGGCACCGAGGTCGTCGATTCCGAACGCTATCTCACTGGCCGGTCGAGCACGCTCGCCGATACGTTCTTCCTTTCACCCGGCGTCGTCGCGCAATCCCGCTTCGGTTCCGACGAGGCCCGTTTCTCCATCCGCGGCTCCGGTCTCCAGCGCACGTTCCATGGCCGCGGCGTCCGCGTCCTTCAGGACGGCGTCCCCATCAACCTCGCCGACGGAGGATTCGACATGCAGGCGCTCGAACCCACCGCCGCGAGGTATGTGAATGTCTGGCGCGGAGGGAACGCGCTGGCCTACGGCAGTTCGACGCTCGGCGGCGCGATCGACTATATTTCCCGTACCGGCCTGACCGATCCCGGTGGCTTCGCGCGCCTCGAAGCCGGTTCATGGAATTATTTCCGCGGCACCGTCGCAGGCGGATTCGCCGGCGACAAAACCGACGCCTACTCGTCATTCACGTATCAATCGCAGGAAGGCTTCCGTGATCACGCCGAGCAAAGCAACCAGCGCTTCTTCTCGAATCTCGGCTGGCAGATTGCGGATAACATCGAAACGCGTCTCTACATCACAGGCATCGCCACCGATTCGCAGCTCCCCGGCAGCCTCACCAAAGAGATGCTCGAAGACGATCCCCGTTCGGCGAATCCGACGAACATCCTGCAGGACCAGCACCGGGATTTCGAACTCTATCGCATCGCCAGCAAGACGACCTTCGAAAATGGCGGCAACACCTGGGACATCACCGCGGCGTGGACCTACAAGGATCTGAACCATCCGATTTTCCAGGTCATCGACCAGGCTTCCAACGACGCTCTCTTCGGCGCGACGTTCACCAACACTTCCGATCTCTTCGCACACCAGAACCAGCTCCGCGCCGGCATCCTCCTGACCCGCGGCGTCACACATGCCGCGCAGTTCGTGAACAACGGAGGCAACCGCGGAGATCTGCGCGTGAAAAACGATCAGACCGCGACCAATCTTGAGGCGTTCGTCGAGAACCAGTTCACGATCGGGCACGGATTCACCGCCGTTCTCGGCGCAAGCGCCGCGCACAACCGTCGCGAACTCGATCAACTTGAAAACATCGCCGGTTCTCCTCCGGACTACGACTTTGATTACAACGAATTCGCACCGAAAGTCGGACTGCGTTACGACGCGGAACACCATCAGATTTTCGCGAACATCAGCGGAAGCTACGAGCCGCCGTCTTTCAGCGAGACCTACACGTCCAGCACCGCCCGCGAAGCCCAGACCGCCACGAGTTTCGAAATCGGCACCCGGGGGCAATACGGATTCTTCCGTTGGGATGCGACCGCCTACCACGCGGAGATCGAAGATGAACTGCTCACCGTGATGGATCCGGTCACCAGCCTGAGCACCACCACCAATGCCGAGGAAACCACCCACACCGGAATCGAGATCGGCACCGAAATCGACCTGCTTGGCAACGATTGGAAAGACAATCCCGCCCATCGCCTCGTGTTCCGCGCGGCCTGGACCTACGGCAAATTCGAATTCGAGCGTCACTCCGCGGGAGGCTACGACTACTCAGGCAACGAGATCGCCGGCCTTCCCCCTCACCTGATCCGTGGTGAACTGCTTTGGCAGAACGATTGCGGATGGTATGCCGGACCGACTTTCGAATGGGTTCCGACGAAATCCTTCGTCGACCACCGCAACACGCTTTCCGCCGATCCTTACGCGCTCGTCGGCTTCAAGTTCGGCCAACGCCGCGAAGAAGGTGTTTCGTGGTTCATCGAAGCACGGAACCTCACCGACGAACGCTATGCCGCGACCCACGATGTCGTCGACAACGCCAACGGCACGGATGGCCCGCGCTTCCTACCCGGTGACGGCCGCAGCGTCTTCGCCGGTCTCGAGTGGAAATGGTGAATCAATCCCAAGGGCGGGTCATCACGACCCGCCCTTTTTCTCTCCTCCGATAAAAAATGAAATCCTGGATCCGAAAAGCCCATCGCTGGCTCGGCCTCGCCTTCAGCCTCACCCTGCTCATGTCATCCGGAAGTGGCGTGCTCCACGTCGTGATGACCCGAACCCAGGCGGCACCTCCC
>DATLIO010000081.1:0-6156 GCA_035539355.1 Luteolibacter sp. | reverse complement strand
TGAGTTCGGAGCGGATAATCTGCCACAAGGATTGGTTGTCGACCGCAGCACGGGGCGGATCATCGGAACGCCGAATCGGGCGGGTGATTTTCAAACCACCATCTGGGCGAGAAACGCCGGAGGCATCGTCTTTGGAGCGATCTCGTTCGAGATCCGAAGCTATCTGAACCAGGGATTTGTCATTTCGCAGCCGGGATATATCTCCGGGGTAGCGGGGAGTCAGTTGACATTCGGAGTGTCAGCTACTCAAGCCTTCGGAAAAATCGAAATCACTGCGTATGAGCCGGACCGGTGGGAGGATGCTTTCCAATACTTCCCTTTGACGCAGTCCGTTAAAATACGACCGATCCGCGCGGGGCGCACCACTATGAGAATGTGGGCTTTTGCGCGTGATAATCCGGAACTTCACGACTGGATCGAAATCGTCGCCGACATCCTGCCAACAGCTTCCCAGCCGAACTTGACCAGTCCATCGATCGCCTATGGCAGGGTGGGTCAGCCTTTCGCCTATCAAGCGACCGCAACCCATTCCCCGTCATCCTTCGAGGTGCGCAACGAGCTTCCTGAAGGTTTGGCCTTTAATACGGAATCTGGCTGGATCAACGGAACTCCGCTATCGCCGGGGATCCGCACGGTGGTGCTCGCCGCGCAGAACGCGAATGGTTTTGGAAATCCGTTCGAAGTTACTTTGGTGATCCAAGCCGCGGCCGGAACTCCCGTCATTTCCGGAGGAATCGCCGCGACAATGGTCAACGGCGGTGCGTCGATCCGGGCTCCGCAGGCCGAAACGCTGGCGGCGGTGGGACGGGTGGGTGAGATGTTCTCGTTCACGCTCGCCGCATCGGAATCGCCCGAGCGCTATCTCGCGACCGGATTGCCCGAGGGATTGGCGATCAACGAGACGACCGGTGAAATCGCCGGTGTCCCGGTGCGGCCCGGAGTCTTTGATATTCCGGTTTCCGCGGTCAACGCGGCGGGTGAGGGAACCACCGCGATCCTCAAACTTACGGTTTCGGCTGCCGTGGGCACTCCGGTGATCACAAGCGCGCTGTCGGCCACCGGGCAGGTGGGTGCGGCATTTCTCCACACGCTCACCTCATCTCCTGCTTCACTGGGATTCACGGCGCGGAACCTTCCGGATGGACTCGTTCTCGACCCGGAGACCGGCGTGATTTCTGGTAATCCGGAAGCTCCGGGCACGTTCATGGTCGAGGTGGCGGGAACCAACTCCATCGGGACAGGCGATGTGTCGGTTCTCTCGATTGTCATCGGAGGAGCCGCCGGCACGCCGGTGATCACCAGTCCGGCGGTCGTTTCGGGAACCGCGGGCGAACCGTTCAGCTTCCAACTCACGGCAACCGGAACTCCTGATTCGTTCCATGTTTCCAATATTCCCTTTGGCCTGGCCATCGATCCGGCAACCGGTTTGATCTCCGGAAATCCCGTCTCGGCCGGAATCCTCACCATCCAGGTCTGGGCGGAGAACGCCTCGGGTGAGGGTGTGTCCAACGAACTCAGATTCGAAATTGCGGCACCGGCCGCAAGTCCGGTGATCACCACTCCCGCGATGATCGAAATGGTGGCCGGTTCTCCGATGAGCCATCAATTCGCCGCGTCGAATTCTCCGGCCAGCTTCAATCATGGCCAGCTGCCGGAAGGTCTTGCGATGAACCCTCTGAGTGGAATGTTGAGTGGTTCGGTTGATGTCGCAGGAGAGTATCCGATCGCAGTCAGTGCCAACAACGGAGCGGGAACCGGACCACAACAGTTGTTCGTCTTGCGTGTTCATTCCCGGCTCTCTTTCCGCGGGTGGTCGTTGACCCATGAACTTCCCGATGGCCTCGATGGTCCGTTGGACAAGCCGTTTGGTGACGGTGTCTGCAACCTGCACCGATTCGCGTTCGCGCTCGCACCCGGAGGCGGTGATCTGCTTGGCCTGCCCAAGGCGGTCATTGTCGTTGGTCCCGGAGGGCAACGGTATTTCGCGGTTGAATTCACCCGGAGGAGAAATCTCGAAGGCGTTGGTTTCGAATTGCGGGCGTCCGACCATGTAGGGGGCTTCTCCGCCATCCCTGCGATCGAGGAGTTTGTCGGAATCATCGATGATGACCGCGAGCGGATCCGGATGAGAGCTCCGGAACCGATCACCGATCGGGGGCGGAGGTTCATGACGGTTGCCGTTGAGTTGTCACCGTAGGGAAGCCCACCCGTTAGGTTTCAGGGGCCTGATGTGGCGTTGAACACAGTCCGCCGAGCGCGAGGTTTGAACCGAGTTGAAACAAAACCGCCTGCCGGCACGATGCGTGGTTTGGAGATGGCTTGATACTCGTTCAGGAAAGCGAACCCCGGAACGCGGGATGGGCGTCGACGATCATGTTCCGGCCGTGGAAGTCGAAATGGCGCTGGATGATCGGGCGCTTTTTCGAACAGGACAGGCAATGGGGGATCTTGAACGTCAAATCGTTGGTTGAGGCTTTTCGTCGATTCCAACGCTTTTCGATGGCTTGCCAGATTCGTGCGAGGATGAGTACATGCGCGATGATCTGGAAAAACGGGATGAAGATCATGAACGGAGTGGCCCGTGCCCAGTCGTAGGGGTTTACTTCGGTGTATGCGTCTTTGTAGCGGAGGGGGGAAACACGTTTTGTGGAGTCACCGCAA
The DNA here is from genome assembly GCA_035539355.1 of Luteolibacter sp. Lineage (GTDB taxonomy): Bacteria > Verrucomicrobiota > Verrucomicrobiia > Verrucomicrobiales > Akkermansiaceae > Luteolibacter. The sequence goes on along the minus strand of DATLIO010000081.1, from coordinate 3,495 downwards.
CGGATGCAGATTCTCGGGAGCTTCTGATGGACGTTGATCGTGATGTCCGCATGGCCTTGGCGGGAAGGTGAGTTGGAGCGCACCACATACGACATCGACCGCTTGCGCCCGGATTTCCTGAGGGATCGGATGAGAAGGATTGTGGGGATCAACGCGAAGATTCCGGGGCAGAAAGCGCCGCCGATGGCCGCTGCGATTCCTTCTGGTTGGCCGAGACAGGCGACGAAGACAAACAATGTGAGCACTCCAAGAACCCCGGAGGCGACGGCGAGACAAATCTGATTGGAATTCCATCCTGAAGACCGGCTTCCGCGTCCGTGTTTCGATGAGTGCATGAAAGTGGTGCGAACAATGGATTTCGCGTGGAAAAGGGAAAGAGGGATTTCCACGCACCTGTTTGAAAAAATGACTTTTTCTAACGGATTGAAGGATTGTGAGGTTTTGAATTTGCAAACCGCCGCCGGCGGTTAGATTCCGCGCCCGCATGTCCGCCAAGATCCGTTTCACTTCCGCTTCCGCCACCGGGTTGGTTCTCGCCAAAGTCGGCCACCCGCAACGCGATGAACCGCTTGAGACCTCCAAAGAGGTTTTCAACGTGCAGGAAGAGGATCGGGAAGCGTTGACCGCGCTTTTCCTGAAGCCGTTCAAGAATCTGGCGGCGCACCGTTTCAGCCATCATTCATCGCTGGAGCAGCACGAGATGAACGCCTGCGCGAAGGCGATTTTCGAGTCGGGTGACAACCTGCTAGGGAAAGGTCAGGAAATCGCGCAGCGGCTTTATGCGAAGTCGAACCACCCGAACATCAAGTCGGGTGACCTCTGCATTTCACTGATCGAGGAGATCGATGTGGATGGCGAATTGCGGAAAGGCATCTGCATCCTGAAATCCGAGAGCGTGGTGCCGTTCCTCAGCATTTCCGCGAAGGACGGGGACCTGCGCCTCCATACGGAGCAGGGGATCAATCCGGAGAAGATCGACAAAGGATGCCTGATCCTCGACCACTTTCCGGACAAGGGTTACTACGTCCTGACCTTCGACCGCTCGGGGACGGATTCGCGCTTCTGGGTGCGGGATTTCCTCGGCGTGCTGCCGGTGACCGATCCTTCGTTCCTGACGAAGAACTACACGAACATGGCGGTGGCTTTCCTTGAGAAAGAGAAGAAGGAAAAGAAAGCCACGGCTCCGAAAGAAGATGATCTTCCGCCGTGGGAGACGTCAGGCGCGGAGAAGGACGCGCTCGAATATTTCGAGGGGAAGGAGAATTTCAGCCTGCACGAGTTCGAGGAAGAGGTGCTGAAAACGCCGGAAGCGAAGAAGCGTTTCGCGGAGCATCGTTCGCAGGTCGAGGAAGAGCAGGGGCACCGGCTCGATGAATCGTTCCAGATCTCGAAGAAGGACGTGAGCAAGGTGAAGAAGAAGCTGGCGCAGTCCGTGATGAAACTGGACACCGGCGTCGAGATCCGGCTCAAGCCTTCAGCCGTCGCGAAGGCGGATCGGGTGCTGGAGCACGGCTTCGACGAAGCGAAGAAGATGAAGTTCATCAAGGTCTACTTCAACGAGGACCTCGGCGAATAAGGTCAGCGGCCTTTCCTTTCGCAACCTTGTCGAGGACCTTCTGCTTGTCGGCGGCGAGGGTTTCACTGAAGCCCTTGGGATCGATGTAGGCGTCGGGACCCATGGTTCTGGCGACTTCGCGCTTGTTCCCGAAGTCGATGAAATGGGCGTGGTTCGAGAGATACATCGTGTCCTTGAATCCCTCGAGGATGGCGAATGTCTTCAGGAAATCGGGAAAGATTCCCGGATAGGAAGGGTTTTTGACCAGATGGGTTCCGGGAAGCAGGGTCGTGGCTCCGCCGAAGACGAGTTTGTAGCGCTTTCCCTTATGAGGGATTTCGGTCGTCCAGGTGGTGCTGCCACGCGTGTGGCCAGGCGTGTGGATGGCGGTGAAGCGGTGGTCGCTGAAATTCCGGGCATCGCCGTCTTTGACCACGATATCGGCTTTCACGGGATCGTATCGGAGGAACGGGATCTTCGCGAGATACCAGAGATAGTCTTTCCGGCCGCCGGATTCGAGCAGCTCCTGTTCCTTGTCGAGGACGACGACTTTCGCGCCGGTGAGTTTCTTGAAATGGGCGATCGTGCCGACGTGGTCGATGTGGGCGTGGGAAACGAGCAGATAGCGGATCTTGGTCGGATCTTCGCCAAGCTGACGGATGGAGCATTCGATCTTCTTCGCGGATGACGGCATGCCGCCATCGATCAGGATGTGGCCTTTCGGTGAAGCGATCAGGTAGGCACCGATGCCTTCCGTGCCGACATACGAAACCGGACCGATGATGCGCTCGGGTGGAGTGGCCTTGAACCAAGACGGGATGTGACCGATTTCGCCGCTGACCGAGCGGCTCGTGTGCGGGTCTTGGGCCGCGCACGAGCAGAGGATCGCGGAAAGCCCGAGAAGCAGCGCCGTTTTCATGGATCGCGGAATCTAACCGGCCACGATCAGGAAATCACTCTTTGAAATCGGTGTCCGCTTTTTCCAGATCGAGCTCCTTGATCCAAGCGTTGCGGTAGCGGACGTCGTGGCCCTCGCATTGGAGTTTGAGACCACCGGGAACGTCGGTGATGCCTTTGCCGCCGTCATTGCCGCCATCGATGCCGGAACGCGGGCCGCCCCAGACCTGGTTGATCGTCTGGTTGGTGTGGACCTTGATGCCGTTGAAATACATCGTGACCATGGCCGGTTCGACGCGTTTGCCATCCTTGAAGCGGGCGGCGCGGAAGACGAGGTCGTAGCTGTTCCATTTCCCGAGGCCGTTGTAGGCATGGTAGGGGGCTTCGGTTTCGTTGATCACGGCACCGAGTCCGTGCTTCGTCTTGTCGCCGTCCTTGATCTGGATTTCGTAGCGGTTCTGGAGATAGACGCCGCTGTTGCCGCCGGCGGCGGAAATGTAGAATTCGATGTGAAGGCGGAAGTCCTTGTATTCCTTCTTCGTCACGATGTCGGCCGCACCATACTTTCCGCCTGCCGCCGCGGGATCGTCGGTCTGAAGGGCGGTTTTGCCTGCGACCGCGGGATCCTCGACGATCTTCCATTTGATGGGCATGGCGGATTTGAAGCCCGGGCCTTCCCAGTATTTCCATTTGTCCTCGAGGGTCTTCTGGGTGCCGTCGATGATGACTTCGGCGCCTTCGATGGGTTTGGCGTCAACACCGACACCGGCGTGGAGTGAACCTGCGAGAGCCAAGGAAAGGAAAAGCGGGGTTTTCATGAGTGGAGCCTATACGGAAGAAGCGGGGCGCTGATTTCCAGAATATTCCGCGAAATTTGGATCGGAACTGGTGCGGTGCCTTGTCTGATACCCCTTGCCGGAGTGGCGTTTCATGGGGCCGACCTTGCCTCGAGCTAACCGTTCGGGGAGTGGTGCTTTTCCGCGGACGGATCAAAAGTGGCACGTCATGATCAAGACGCTCCCCGCCATCACGCTCCTAGCCGC
>DATLIO010000080.1:0-2135 GCA_035539355.1 Luteolibacter sp. | reverse complement strand
ACAATGCCTTCGGCGAGCGGCAGGTCACGCAGTTCTACACCCAGGTCAGCCAGTACAAGGTGATCATCGAGGTGCCACCGGAGTTGCAAAAGGATCCCTCCACCTTCGACCGGATCTTCCTGAGTTCACCGATCACCGGCGGCCAGGTGCCGCTGTCCTCGCTGGTGACCTTCAACACCGGCGCGAGCAAGCCGCTTTCGGTGAATCACCTCGGCCAGTATCCCTCGGTGACGATCTCCTTCAACCTCGCCCCCGGCACCGCGCTCGGGGATGCGGTGGCCGCCGTGGAGCACGCGAGTTCGGAAATGGGCGTGCCTCCAAGTCTCACCGGCTCGTTCCAAGGCAGCGCGGAAGCGTTCAAATCCTCCCTCAAATCGCAGCCCTATCTCATCCTCGCGGCGATCATCGCGATCTACATCATTCTCGGCATGCTGTATGAAAGCTTCATCCATCCGCTGACCATCCTCTCCACGCTTCCATCGGCCGGTCTCGGCGCGCTGGTCACCCTGTGGTTTTTCGGCCACGACGTCGGTGTCATCGCGATCATCGGCATCCTGCTTCTCATCGGCATCGTGAAGAAGAACGCGATCATGATGATCGACTTCGCCATCGAAGCGGAAAGGGATCATGGCAAGTCACCCCACGACGCGATTTTCGAAGCCTCCATCAAACGTTTCCGTCCGATCATGATGACGACGCTTGCCGCGATGGTCGGCGGCATCCCGCTCGCGCTGGGACACGGTGATGGTTCGGAGCTCCGGCAGCCGCTTGGCTACGCCATTGTCGGCGGTCTCATTCTCAGCCAGGCGCTGACGCTTTACACCACACCGGTCGTTTATCTTTTCTTCGATCGCCTCACGCAGCAGCAGAGGGAAAAAAGAAAGAAGCCGGCTCCCGAATTGGAAGCCGAGCCCGCCTGATCATTTCGTCGAGTAGTATTCCTCGTAAACCTCGGTGTGCCCGCCACAACGGCAGGCACTCGGATGCGAGGGAATGTAGCAGCGTCCGCAGTCGGGCTTCATCGTGTCCGGATCCAGCGGGCAATTCGTGCGGCAGGAAGTCGTCAGGAATGCGGCGGCGGCAAGCGGGATCAGGAACAGGATTTTCATGGAACGGGGTGAAACTTATGATTTCTTAACAAAATCGCAAAAGGACCTCCAGCGCTTGCGGCTTGCCAGCAGGATTTAAATTCCGCATTTTCCGGCTGTTCGTATGATTACCCGTTTATTTTCAGCCGCGCTCCGCGGAGTCGACGCGCAGGAAGTGGAAGTCGAGGTCAATGCCCGCGGGGCGGAAAAGCCGATGATCATCATCGTGGGACTTCCGGATGCTTCGGTGAAGGAGTCATCCCAACGCGTGACTTCCGCCATTTCGGCATCGGCCCTGTTTCTCGATGACGGCGTGAAGACGGTCAACCTCGCTCCGGCGGATCTCAAAAAGGAGGGGCCTTCCTTCGATCTGCCGATCGCGCTGGCGATGGCGGCGGCCAGCCGGACGGAGCCGTTCAATGCCGAGGATTGCTGCGTTGTCGGTGAACTCGGACTCGATGGTGCGGTCCGGCCGGTGAAAGGCATCCTCTCCATCGCGCTCGAAGCCAAACGCAACGGCCGCACGCGTCTGCTGGTTCCTGATGCGAATGCTCCCGAGGCCGCCATCATCGATGGCATCGATGTCTTTCCGATCCGGAATCTCCGGCAGGCATGGGATTTCCTGAATGGGAACCACATCATCCCGCCCTTCAAACTCGACCGCCGCGCGTTCTTCGATTCGCACCGCAAGTACGACATCGATTTCGACGAGGTCAAAGGCCAGCACCATGTCAAACGCGCCCTCGAAGTCGCCGCGGCGGGAAATCATAATCTATTGATGGTCGGTCCGCCCGGAACGGGGAAATCGATGCTCGCGAAACGCATATCGACGATCATGCCCGACATGACGGAGGACGAGGCGATCGAAACGACGAAGATCCATTCCATCACGGGACTGCTTGATCCGAAGCGCGCATTCCTCACCACCAGGCCTTTCCGTTCACCGCATCATACCATTTCGGATGCGGGATTGCTCGGTGGCGGCACCAATCCCGGCCCGGGCGAAGTCTCGCTCGCGCACCATGGCATCCTTTTCCTCGACGAGCT
>DATLIO010000079.1:0-4737 GCA_035539355.1 Luteolibacter sp. | reverse complement strand
GCAGACGACGAACTTGTGAACGATGTCTTTGTTAACGATGTGCGCCTTATCGATTTTCAGCGAATGCGGCTGGCCGGTCATGCAGCCGGTGATCAGCTCGCGGATGCCATCGGGAATCGTTGCGGAGAAAAGCCAGGTGCTCTTGCGGCTGCGGGTGAGATTGAAGATCCGCTCGAGTTCCTTTTTGAATCCCATGCTGAGCATCTCGTCCGCTTCATCGAGGACGAGGTGCTTTACATGGCCGAGACCGAGTGCCTTTTTCTTGATGAGATCGAGCAAGCGCCCGGGCGTGACCACGACGATGTGGGTCGGCCGTTGAAGCGAGCTGACTTGCTTGTCAAAGTTGTCGCCACCGCAGAGCACTTCGACGAAAATCTTCGCCGAGTATTTCGTGTAGCGGAAAAGTTGTTTGCCGATTTGTTTCGCGAGCTCGCGGGTGGGAGCGACGACCACCGCTTGGATCTCCTTCACGTCAGGCTTGATCGCGGCCAGCAAGGGCAGGCCGAACGCCGCGGTCTTGCCGGTTCCGGTTTGTGCCTGCACGATCATGTCACCACCGTTTTCCATGAGGAATGGAATGGATTTTTCCTGAACCTCCGTCGGCGTGATGATGCCGAGTTCGTTCAGACCTTTGATGAAATCATCGGTGACTCCGAGTTCTTGGAACGTTTTCAAAATGATAATTGGCGGATGATTTCCGGGAGCCGGCGCAAGCCTTCGTGTTCGAATAACCGGTTGAGAATTTCAGCCGGTTCGTCGGCGAAGTCGACTTCCCAAATGACGGAGCAGGAAATGTGCGCGGTAGAAGCCCCGAGTGCAAGGTCCGCGAAAATCTCGGTCGTCACGGAATTTCCGATCATCAGGAAATCGAATAGCGGTGGGAGACCATTCCAAGTAACCTCAATATATGGCGCAGCCTCTCTTCACCAACCGATGGCCGCATGCCAACCACGGCGTCCGGGATATTCTGAGATGGAAGATGGGCTGCCCGCCGGTGGAGGCACCTGTCATCCCCGGCGCGCCGGATGCTCCGGCCGAAAGCACACCGGTGGATCCGGAGAATTTCAGGCAAATCCCCTCCTGCGGATGGCGCGCGATGTGGCTGGGACACGCCTCCTTCCTCCTTCAAGGCTGCGGTAAATCCATCCTGATTGATCCGGTTTTCTCGGACTATTGCTCTCCCATCCCCATCGCGGCGTTGAAACGGAAGATCCCCACCCCTTGCGCGCTTTCGGACCTGCCACCCATCGACGCCATCCTGCTCACCCACAATCACTACGACCACCTTGACCTGTCCACCCTGAGGGACCTTGGTGATGTCTCCGAAATCGTCATCTCGGAGGGGAACGCGGCATGGCTCGGGAAGAAACTCGGCCGCCAGGTCCGCGAACTCGCCTGGGATCAAACCCTGGCGCTTTCCCCCGGCATCACCGTGACGGCGACCCCCGCCCAGCATTTCAGCTCACGCACCCCCTTTGACCGGGATCGCAGCCACTGGTGCGGCTTTCTCATTGAGGGCGGCGGTTTGAAACTCTGGCATGTTGGAGACAGCGGCTACTCGGCGGACTTCATCGACATCGGGAACCGCCACGGCCCCATCGACTTCGCCATGATCCCCATCGGAGCCTATCAACCGTCCGCGATCATGCGGCCCATGCACATGAACCCCGAGGAGGCGGTGCAGGCATTCATCGACGCACGCTGCCACACTGCGGTGGCCATGCATTGGGGCACCTTCGCCCTGACGGATGAACCCATGGGCGAACCTCCGCTCCGATTGCAGCGGGAGATTGAGAGGAGGGGCCTTCCGCCCTCTTCCTTCACCGCGCCGAAAGCCGGTGAGATCCTCCCGATTTCCAAGGGCTGAGAGGACCGCCGTGATTTATCATGATAAAAATCCCGGCTTTCTCATGAATTTATCATAATCGCCCCGCTACTTCAGGTAGTCATCCACGGACTCCGTTCCGGGAATCCAGTAGGAGATGCCTGCTACCTTGCCACCGCTCAGTTTGAGCACCGTCACTTTCCCGGCCTGTTGCGGGAACTTCGCGATGAGCGCCTCATCGTCGCCAAGAATGATGCGGTGGCTGTACTTCTTCATTTTAGGAATCGCGAACATCCGGCCGATGCCAGGCATGCCGACGATGTTCGCCACATACACTGCCTTCTTATCATCAAGATGATCCTTTCCCAAATTGCTCAGAGCGGCGTTGGCCTTCTTTCCGGTCTCCATGTCATGACTGACCAAAAGGTAACGCGTGTTTCCGGACTCGAAGGTGAATGCCTTGCCATGCTGGTCCTCGGCCTTGAAAGAGGAGACGGCGTCCCCTTTTTCATAAGGCCCGGCGAACGTCATCGCCGCCGCGCAAATCGTCGCGCCGATGACCATGACGATATTCTTTCTGAGACTCGTTTTCATCAGTTGTGATTTCTTTGTTAGAATGTGGATTCCTAAAACAATCTCCGATTCAGTTTCGATTGATCAATATCCCCAACCGGAAAAACCGCCATGAAAAAACTTATTTCCCTCTCTTCCGCCCTTCTGATCTGCGGATCGGCCGCCCGGGCGGCGGAACTTCAAATCGAAAAGGAAAACAGCCGCATCCAGGTCGACGCCAAGGCGACCGGCCATAGCTTCACCGGCGACCTGAAGGACTACACCGTCAAGGTGGCTGGCAACGTCTCCACCAGCGAACCCTCCTCCGTTTCCCTCAAATGGGACTTCAACGATCTGAAGACCGGCGATGAGAAACGTGACAAGGAGATGATCAAATGGCTCGGCGGCGGAAAGCCCACCGGCACCTTCACTTTCGGCAAATCCTGGAAAGACGACAAGGGCGGCCTCCAGGCCGAAGGCGAGATCACGATCCACGGCATCTCCAAGACCATCTCCTTCCCCTACAGCGTGAAGCGCGAGGGGAACCGTGCGACCATCGATGGCACCGCCACACTGGACTACCAGAACTTCAAGCTGCCAATCATCCGCAACCTGGCGGTGATGAAAGTCGAGCCCAACCTCACCGTCCGTTTCCACCTCACCGGCGAGGTGAAATAAGTTCCATCACCTCCGATCCCGATGATCCGCAACCTTTGGCAAAACCGCAGCCGCTGCGCCCGCGCCCTGATGGCGGGCAGCTTCACCCACGGCATCGGGCGGCTGGACCGTGCGGAACCAAGGCTGGCCGCGGCGTTGCGGGATGTCCTTTCGCGCCATGGTTCCTTGGTCCGCGCGGTGGCGGCCTATCTCACCGGTCTCGCGCTGGGAATGAACGAGGAAGCCGCACGCGCGATTGGCTGCGGCATCGAATACCTTCACACCGCATCACTCATTTTCGACGATCTGCCCGCGATGGATGATGCCCGTCTGCGCCGGGGGGCGGCCTGCCTGCATGTGGTCCACGGTGAACCCGTCGCGATGCTCGCCGCACTGGCCCTGATCAACCGTGGCTACGCCCTGCTCTGGCAAGGCATCCACCATGCATCCCCATCGCGCCGCGCGGAAGCCGCTCATTGGATCGACTCGAAACTCGGAGTCCACGGCCTCACCGGAGGCCAGGCGTGGGATCTCCATGGCTGGCGGAATGGACAAACACCCGCGGAAGTCAGCGAGGTGGCCGCCCGCAAAACGGCCGATCTCCTGCGTCTCACCATCGTGCTGCCCGCGATCGCTGGAAATGGAACCCGCCGCGAGATCCAGTTGCTCGACCGGCTCGCCACGCTCCGCGGCCTCGCCTATCAAGCGGCGGACGATCTGAAGGACATCTTCGCGACCGAACCGGATTCGGGGAAAACCGGTGGCCGTGACGAGGAACTCGGACGCCCCAACCTGGTGACCGCGGAAGGGCCCGCCGCCGCCATGCGTCGTTGCGCCCGCCTCATCGCCATGGGGGATCGCGTGCAAGCCTCTCTTCCCGGACCACCTGAGAAATGGCGGATGCTTGATACCCTCCGCGTGCCGCTCCCTTTCGGCATCCAGCTGTCCGCCGTCGTCTGATCCCCTGATTCACCCCCGCCCAGCTTTCATGAGTCTCTGGAGAATGATCTTCACGAATCTGCGCCGCCACCGGGTGCGCACCGCCATCGGCGCCGCGGGCATCGCGCTCGGCGTCGCCACCATGCTCAGCGTGGTGGGACTGCTCGGAGGCGCGGTGAAGATGTTCGAGCGCATCCTGCGCAGCGATGCGGAAATGGTGGTGTTCGAAAAGAACGTATCGGATCTTTTCTTCAGCAACGTGCCGGTGGAGGTGGTGGACCAGCTGCAGGCGCAGCCGTTCGTGAAAGAGGCGCGTCCCGTGCTCTTCGCGATTATCAGCGCACCCGATCGGCCGATCATCACCTGTTTCGGCATCCAAGCCGACGATGGCCGGCTGAGGAAAGGCACCTGGCTGAAAGGCGGTCCCGGTGACTTCAAGGACGATGGACGCGGAGTGGTGCTCGGCGAACGTGCGGCGGATTTCGTCAAGGTGGGCGAGGACGGCATGGTGGAACTCGGCCAAGAACGCTATCCCGTGGCAGGTGTGGCGCGGATGGAAAACGGCTTTGAGAACGGCGGGGTATTCATGCCATTGGCCGCCTGCCAGGAATCGTTCCACAAGCTGGGTCTCGCATCCGTGATCACTGTGGCCCTTGCGCCGGGGCACGAATCCACCGAGGTGAAAAAATGGATGACCTCGAACCATCCACGGCTCACGGCGCTGGAAAACGAGGAATTCAGCCGCAGCTACTCGCAGTTCCGCA
>DATLIO010000078.1:0-2344 GCA_035539355.1 Luteolibacter sp. | reverse complement strand
CCTCTTTCCACCAACAGTCCTGACGCCGAAGGAAACAATACGACCCATCCCGGATCGGTCTGCCGCGCCACGAGGATTTCCCCCTGTTGCAAGGTCGCTCCGCGCGGATCAAGCACGACGCGGACTTTTCCGCGGACAATTCCAGGACAAGCACCGACCCCTTTGATCTCATCCGATGAATCCGTCGCCTGTTCCGCTGGCCGCTCCCATTGCTCGTAACGATGCACCGGCCCGCGGGTTTCGAAGCGATCCGGCGGAGCTTGTCCACGATGGTATTCCTGGAATTCGATCCTTCGCTGGAGCGAAAGCGTCGCAAGGTCACGTGTCGTTTCCGTGCCTTCCCAGACATCGAAAATCTCCGCCAGTTCGAGATAGAAAACATCGTCGGGATGATCCAACCGCCCGTCCGCATTCAGGCGCTTGCCGAGTTCCCTGAGAATTCCCCTGACCCTTCCGAAAAGCCGCGTGCGCTCGAAGCGGAGGTTTTCCCGGCAACGGATGCGTTCACGCGTTTGCGACAACACTCGCGAGAAAACCAACTTCTTCAGGGGATTCCAAATTTTCGGCGCCGCCTTTTCGGCGCGCGGCTCATCCACTTCCGGCTTGAGATTTCCGGCCAGCGTTCCGATCGAACAAAGCAACGTGGAAGCGTCATCCTTGACCGTCGGGCTTTCGAGTTTGAGCTCTTCAAGACAACGGTCGCCGAATTGCGCGAGATAATCCTCGAACGCGGCATCGAGTTCAGGATGGCTTTTCAACTCCTTGCGTTTCTCACGCTGGGTAACGGCACGGTCCGCGAGCAACGCGGACAAACCGGGAACCCCGGCGACGAGTCTTGCCATCGCAAGAATGCGCTTCGGAGGTTCGGCGCTGATGATTCCGCCAGTGTTTGCGAGCAGATCGTTCTGAAGCGTTCCATCCACATCGCCCGCCCATTTTTTACAAAGGCCGCGGAGCACCCCGTAAAAGATCATCGCGAAGAAATCGTTCACCAGCGGCGCATCCCATTTCCTGAGAAGCTGGCGTTCGAGATCGCGGTAATGCGCGACCAACGCATCGCCGTGCATCGCCTGGAGATCCACGGGAGCCAACGCCCGATCGAGCCTTTCCTGGAAACGGGCGATCTGCTTCTTCAGCCCCCTGAGCTGACTCACCAATCCGAAGCAGGTGCGGACCAGCGCCAGCGTGTCACTGAATTTTCCCGTCTTCGATTCGGCGATGATGGTCTCCACCAAAGCCGCCGGCAATGGTTCACGCACGCCCATCATCTGCTCCATGAACGCGCGGTTCACCTGGAATCCGGGAAGCAGCGCGAGCACACGGTACCAACTCGCAAGGTTGTAGTAGGTCCGGCCGCGGATGAGTCCGAGCATCTGCGGAAAGACATCGTCGGCCCGCTCGATACGATCGTGCGGAACCGACATCAGTTTGCAGAACTCGCGGTAGACATGTTCGTAGATCCGGCGAGCGAACGAGAAGGTCAGCGGCGTGGTGACCCCGCCATAGCTTTCGGCGATATTGCTGTTGTCCCAGACACGCAGCGGATCATTCGGATCGGGTATGTTGCCGAGCGTCGTGATCGGCCGCGACTGGAGAAGCCACAGCTTTCCCTGACCATCGATCGCCCATTCGATGTCCTGCGGCCTGCCGAAATGGCGTTCGCAGGCGACCGCGAGATTCGCCACATCGAGAGCCTCGCTTTCGGAGAGGATGCTGTTTTCCGGCTTCACCGGGATTTTCGCATCCCGAGTCACCGCCCACGTCTCGCCATCGGTTTCGCCGGAAACGAGTTTTTCGCCGGTGCCTTGAACGGCCGCGATGACGGACAACCCGCGGTTGCCGCTCACCGGGTCCGCGCTGAAAGCCACACCGGCGGATCGCGCGGCCACCATCCGTTGCACGAGCACCGTCGGCCACGGTGGAGCCGGCAGATACCTTTCCCGGCAATAGGCGAGGATGCCCTCGCTGGTGGCCGATTCACGCACCGACGAGATCCTCCATGCCACCTGCTCCGGCGGCACATCGAGATAGCTTTCAAACTGTCCGGCGAACGAATCCTCCGAACCGTCTTCCATCGTTCCGGAAGACCGCACTGCAAACAGGCTGCCTCCCAGTCGCGCCACCATCGCGTCCAACGTCGCCTTGTCGCAACCCAGCTCCGCCGGCACGGCGAACCAATCCGGAATGGCGAAACCCGCATCGTGAAGCTGCGCCAACGCCGCACCCTTGCCACCCAGACGAGGATCGGCGGCATGACGGTCGGGAAATAAAAAGTCCATGGTTTCAGTTTCTCAGCCACAGCGGCACGAGGCCGAGCAGCAAATAAAGCGCCAGTGTCCAGACT
>DATLIO010000077.1:0-6591 GCA_035539355.1 Luteolibacter sp. | reverse complement strand
GCTTTTTCAAACCGGTGGCGGCGGCGGCTGGATCATCGGCGCTCCATTTGGTGAAAAGACCGCTGAGTGCCGCGATCTGTTCCTTGGGATTGGCCAGCGAAAGGGCGAAATCGAGCGCGGAGGCCGTATCCTTGGAAGGGTTGTTGGAGAGGATCTGTTCGAGATCTTCGGGTTTCCGCTGCGCTTCGGGAAGGGAGAGGAAAAAGTCCTGGGCGGCCTTCGGATCCTTGCCGGCGAGTTCGCCGAGCATGTAACCGGAAACGAGGAGCTTGTCGCGGTCGCTGAGTTTGGCGGACTGTTCCTTGAAGAAGTCTTTCGATGACCAGGCGGCGGCGTAGAGGATGTTGGCGAGGCGCTCCCGGCGGAGGGCGGGATCGTCGAGTTTTTCGAGGATCTCGAAGGCAATGCGGGGATTCGACCAATCGAGCTGGTCGATGAGATTGCCGGCGGCGATGCGCTTTTCGGAAGGCGTTTTCATGGCCATCAGCATGGCGACCGCCTTGTCGGGGCTTTCATCGGCGACGACACCGAGCAACGCCCCGGCGATCTGGCCGCGGACGTGGCCGGGTTCACCGCGGAGGCGTTCCCAAGCGGCTTCCGGATTGTCGCGGGCGAGGGACGTGTAGATCTCCTTGTAGGCGGCGGCGCGTTTTTCTCCGGAAAGACCGGCGGCCCACTTGAGGGCTCCGTCGGGATCGGAGCGGGCCCAGGCATTGGCGATGCCGCCGATGCTGTATTCGCCGACGAGTTCGTTGGGCAGGGACGCGGCGCGGGCGGCGGCAGCGGCGGGATCCTTCGCCGCCCAGTCGGCGAAGATGGAGCGCAGGGAGTAGTCGCTCCAGCCGGATCGGGAAGGTTCTTTCTCAAGGAGATCCAACGCGGCTTCGGGGTCGGTTTTTCCGATGGCGCCGATGATGGAGGTGGTGACCTGCTCGCGCATCTCGCCTTTCGGGAGAGACTGCATTTCGGCGATGGCGCGTGCGGGATCGGTCTCGGCGAGTCCGCTGAAAATACTGCCGGCGGCCAGGAGACGGAACGAGCGGGAGGGTGTGCTTTCGATGAAGGCGAGGGCGGCGTCGGGATCGGTTTCCGCCCATTTGGAGGAAAGGGTGGAGAAGAGCTGCCAGCGGCTGCGGTCCGGCGAGTTGGGGTTTTTCCGATGATCTTCGCGGATCATTTCCATGAGGCGGGGGATCTCCTGCGACGGAAGGGCGTCGACCGCGAGGGTGAGGCGGGCGGACGCGACGTTGTAGCGCTGTTTTTTGAAAAGCGCGGAAACTTCTTCGAGGGAATCGAGGGAGAATGAAGGGCCGCCGAAGGGATCCTGGCGGGTCACGCGTTCATGCCGGGTTCTTGGCGGTGGTTCGGACTTCGCGGCCGGATCGGGAACCGTCCCGGAAAAGGTCGACCGTCCCGCGAAAAAGCCGAGGGCAAGCGCGACCGGCACCGCGCCGAGGAGGAATCCGGGTTTCATGGGTAACGCGTATGGCAGAATGGAGTTCCGGAGTCACGGGGTTTCCCTCTGCAAATCCGGCTGCCATGTTCCGCCTTGCTTCGTCCGGAAGGATGCCGTTTGTTCCGTCCCGCAATGTCCTCACTTCCCACCGCTGACCTCCTGGCGCTCGATGTGGACGGCCTGAAAAGCCGCCTGTCGAAACTCAGGAGGTATCTTTGACGTCCCGAAGCTCGAAATCGAAATCAACACGCTCGAGGAGGCGATGGGATCGCCGGATTTCTGGAACGATTCCGACAAGGCGAAATCGATCAGCGCGAAAGCGGCGGGTCTGAAAAAGAAACTCGAATCCTTCCTGAAGCTGGAAAGCCGCTCGAACGACATCGTCGAAGGGGTCGCGCTGGCGAAGGAATTCGATGACGCCGATCTGGCGCGCGAGGCGATCGAGAATGCGAAGAACCTCGAGAAGGACGTCCGCGAATATGAATTGCTGACGCTGCTCAACCAACCGAGCGATGCGTCACCCTGCTTCCTCGTCATTTCGGCGGGGGCCGGTGGCACCGAGGCGTGCGACTGGGCGCAGATGCTGCACCGGATGTACACGCGTTGGGCGGAGCGGAAGGGCTACTCGGTCGAGACGCTCGATTGGCAGGATGGCGATGAAGCCGGCCTGCGATCCGCCACGATCAAGATCACCGGCGATTACGCCTACGGATTTCTCAAGAACGAACGCGGTGTCCACCGGTTGGTCCGGATTTCCCCGTTCGATTCGGCGGCGAAACGCCACACGTCTTTCGCGTCGATCGACGTGAACCCGGAAATTTCCAAGGAGATCAAGATCGAGATCCTCGACAAGGACGTCGAGATCACGACCACGCGTTCCGGCGGCAAAGGCGGACAGAACGTCAACAAGGTGGAGACCGCGGTGTTGCTGCGCCACTTGCCGACGGGCATCCTGATCCGTTCGACCGCGGCACGTTCCCAAGGTGCGAACCGCGAACTGGCGTTCGAGATCCTGAAATCGAAACTTTATACGATCGAGGAAGACAAACAGCGGGCCGAGTCCGATCGCGCTTATGGCGAGAAGGGCGACGTTTCCTGGGGCAACCAGATCCGTTCCTATGTCTTCCAGCCTTACCAGAAGGTGCTCGACCTGCGCACCGGCGAGGAGTCCGGAAACATCCAGGACGTTATGGACGGAGACATCGACGCGTTCATCGAAGCCAAGCTCCGCGGCAAGGTCCGCGTGAAGGGCGGCAGCGGTGACGACGATTGATGCCGCTTATTTCAGGAAACCGCTGTCTTTAAGCCATTCAGTGAACCGGTCCGGCCAATTCGAGGCGGGGCCGGTTTTTCCGTGTTTGTAGCCGAAGCCATGACCGGCTTCCGAGTAGATGTGCAGCTCGGCTTTCACGCCGGCGGCTTTGTATTTCAGGTAGAGCGTGGCCATGCCCTCGGCGATGTCCGGGCGGTCGCCGTATCCGCAGGCGATGAAGACGGGCGGCATGCCTTTCTCCACGGACATCGTGCCGGATTTCCCAGGGTAGATGAGCGCCTGGAAATCGGGACGGCTGGAAACCTTTTCGACCGGATCGGCTGACGAGGCATTGCCTTCGTCGGATTCCATCGCGGCGTAGGCGGCGAGTTCGCCACCGGCGGAAAATCCGAGGATGCCGATTTTGTCGGGCTTGATGTTCCATTCTGCGGCTCGGGAACGGATCGTCCGGATGGCGCGGCGGGTGTCGTTCATCGCGTCGCCCTCGAGCGTGTAGGTCGATCCTTCCTCGCGGGAGAGCCGGTATTTGAAGACGAAGGCGGCGATCCCGCGGTCGCGGAACCACTCGGCGAGGGCGTAACCTTCGTGGCCGACACAGAGTTTCTGGTGGCCGCCGCCGGGGCAGATGATCACGGCGAGGCCGGTCGATTTGTCCGCGGCAGGCAGGTAAGGGGTGATCGAGGGGTTGTGGACGTTGACGATGTTGCCGCCCTCGATTTTCTCCGGCTCGTCCTTCCGGGCTTCCGATCCGGGAGCGCCATTCGCCCACAACGGGATGGCGGCGGGATCGGCGGCGAAGGCGAAAACGGCGGAGGCGAACAGGAGAACGAGCGGTTTCATGAAATGCAGTTGGGCCGATACGCTGCGGCGCGGCAGGAATTTGCATTGGCGAGGCGGCTTTTCCCGGTTATTTCCGCGCCGCTCCCATGATTCCTCATCTGACCGTGATCAAGGCCGGCACCGGCGTGCTGACGAAAAGCAACGACGGCACGCTCGACCGTGCCGCGCTGGTGCATCTCGTGTCCGCGATTTCCGGATTGGTGCATGCGGGCCACCGCTGCCTGTTCGTTTCCTCCGGCGCGGTCGGATCCGGCGTTTCCGCCCTCGGGCTGACGGAGTATCCGAAGGACACCGCCACCCGTCAGGCTTGCGCGGCGGTGGGCCAGGCGCGGCTGATGCAGACCTACAGCAGCCTGTTTTCCAATTTCGACATCACGATCGCCCAGGTGCTCCTCACCGCGACCGATCTCGCGACGCCGGAGCGAGCGGGCTACGTGAAAGACACCCTGCGCCGCCTGCTGGTGGAGCCGATGATCCTGCCGATCATCAACGAGAACGACTCGGTCGCCGTCGATGAGCTGAAATTCGGCGACAACGACATGCTTTCCGTCCGCGTGGCGAAACTGGCCGGTGCGAAGCGGGTGATCCTGCTCACCAGCGTCGACGGTCTGCTCGATCCCGAAACGAACCAGCGGATCGCCGAGGTTTCCGACATCGATTCGGTTTTCAAACACGTCCGCGATGACAAGGGCCGCTTCTCGATGGGTGGCATGGCGTCGAAGCTTTCCGCGGTGAAATTCGCGGTCGATGCCGGGATCGAGACCCACATCGCCCACGGCCGCCATCCCGAGCGCCTCGCGGCCATCGTTGACGGCACGGGGATCTCGACGAAGTTCACGGCCTCGGCCAATCCCGCCTGATTTTCCATGTCCGACCTCCAGGAAACGATCCACGAAATGGGCCGCAACGCGCGGAAGGCTTCCTACCGCCTTTCGCAGCTCACAAGCGACCAGAAGAACGCGATTCTCCACGCCATGGCCGCCGAGCTGCGCGCCCGCGTGCCGCAACTTCTCGAAGCGAACGCGAAGGATCTGGAGAATGCGACGGCGAAAGGGATTTCCGGCGCGATGTTCGACCGGCTGAAGCTCGATGAGAAACGCGTCGAGGCGATCGCCGTCGGTATCGATGAAGTGACCGAGCTGCCCGACCCCGTCGGCCAGATCCTCGACGATTGGTCGCGTCCGAACGGCATCCGCATCCAGCAGGTGCGCGTGCCCATCGGGACGATCGGCATCATTTACGAAAGCCGTCCGAATGTGACCGCGGATGCGGCGGTGCTGTGTTTCAAGACCGGCAACGCGACGATCCTCCGCGGCGGCAGCGAGGCGATCCACTCGAACCGCGCGATCGCCGAAGCGTTGCAGGCCGGCGGTGCGAAAGCGGGTCTGCCCGATCATGCGATCCAACTGATTCCTTTCACCGATCGTGAAAGCGTGACGGTGCTCGCGCGGATGGACAAGTGGCTCGACCTCATCATTCCCCGCGGCGGCAAAGGTCTGATCGAGACCGTCGTTTCCGAAGCACGGATGCCCGTCATCAAGCATTACGACGGCATCTGCCATCTCTACGCGGACAAGGATCTCGATGAAGAGCTCGCGGTGAAACTGACCGTCAACTCGAAGACCCATAAACCCGGCGTCTGCAATGCGCTTGAGGATTTGCTGGTCCACAAGGATGTCGCGGAAAGTTTCCTGCCGAAAGCCGTGGTGGCGCTCCGCGGAAAAGGCGTCGAGATCCGTGGTTGCGAACGCACGCGGGCGATCGTCTCCGATGTCGTCGCCGCGACGGAGGAAGATTACACGACCGAGTTCCTCGACCTGATCCTCGCGGTGAAGGTGGTGGATTCGCTCGATGAAGCGATCGACCGCATCAACACGAACGGTTCGCATCATACGGATGTCATCGCGACCCGCGACGAAGCGACCGCCGAGCGATTCCTCAACGCCGTGGATTCGGCCTGTGTTTTCCACAACGTCTCCAGCCGTTTCGCCGATGGCGGGGAATTCGGTTTCGGAGCCGAGATCGGCATTTCCACCGACAAGCTGCATGCGCGCGGTCCGATGGGGCTCCGTGAACTGACCAGTTATCAATATCGCGTCCGCGGCGAAGGTCAGGTGAAAGGCTGATCGTGCTTGGATGACAGGGAAATTGTCGGCTATCTTCCGGGAAGCCGATGAAATCCCTCGCCGCCGTCATTTCCGCGTTTCTTGAGAACCGGAGCAGCCGTTCGAATTTCAAGACGCTGCTGAAGCTCGTTGCGATGCTCGTGACGATGGTGACCGTCTACAGCGTGGTGTTCCACTGGCTGATGGAACTGGAGGGCCACGAGCATTCGTGGGTCACCGGGGTTTACTGGACGCTGACGGTGATGACGACGCTGGGCTTCGGCGACATCACGTTCCATTCGGATGCGGGCCGGTTGTTTTCGATCATCGTGATGATCACCGGCGTGATGTTCCTGCTGGTGATCCTGCCGTTCACGTTCATCCAGTTTTTCTACGAGCCCTGGATGCGCGCCCAAGCGGCGGCGCGGACGCCGAAGGAGTTGCCGCCGGAAACGAAGGATCACGTGCTGTTCACCTGCCACGATCCGATCGCATCGTCGCTGATCCCGATGCTGGAAAGGTACGGGCATTCTTATGCGGTGCTGACGCCGAATGTCGCCGAGGCGATGGCTTACTACGAACAGGGGATCAAGGCGGTGGTCGGAGAACTGGATGATCCTGAGACCTATCGCCGGGCCCGATTGCCGAAGGCGTCGGTACTGGTGGCGACGCGTTCGGACGTGCTGAATACGAACATCACGTTCACGGCGCGGGAGATCTGCGAGAAAACCCCGATCGTGGCTTCCGCGACGACGGAGGCGTCACGCGACATGCTTGAACTCGCGGGCGCGACGGTCGTGATGCGGATCGAGCAGGTGATGGGGCAGGCGCTTGCGCGGCGGGTGATCGGAAATGATGCCGCGGCCCATGTCATCGGTGAAGCGGGCGGCCTGGTCATCGCCGAAGCGAGCGTGGCC
>DATLIO010000076.1:0-8786 GCA_035539355.1 Luteolibacter sp. | reverse complement strand
GCCTTGGTCCAGCGCGGGGTCGCCTGTCAGGCAACCCGTGAGCTGGGTTTCATCGAGCACGGCGGAGGCATCGTCCGGCTTCGTGATGACCGGTGTTCCGCTCTCCTTCGCGGCAAGCCAGCGGCCGAGCTTGGCCTTGAGTTTCGCAAGGTCGAACGGCTTGGGCAGATAGTCGTCCATGCCGGCCTGATAACAGGCTTCCGCATCGCCGATCATCACGTGCGCGGTGATGGCGATGATGGGGATTTTCGGACTTTGCGTCTCCTTTTCCCATTCGCGGATCAGGCGGGTCGCCTCGAAACCGTCCATCGTCGGTAACTGGCAATCCATCAGGATCAGATCGAAGCCTCCGGCTTTTCTCGCCGCCACGCCGTCGCCGCCGTCGCCGCAGATTTCCATCCGGATGCCGAGGGTTTCGAGCTGGCGGCAGAAGATCCGCTGGTTGATCGGATTGTCCTCGACCAGGAGGACGCGCGCGGCGGGCAACGATTCGCTGCCGGGGGCGGCCGTCACCGCTGCAGGTTCCTCCCGGTCCGTCGCGAGCAGGTTGTAGAGATCGGACGGGCGGAAAGGAAAGCGCAGGCAGGCGCGGATGCCGGCCTGGACAAGGTCCCCGGGCGGAGGTTCCTCATGGCCGTGGTTGAGGAGGAACACCGGCTTGCCGGCCGCGTCGGTGCGCCTTGAAATTTTCTCCGCGGCTCCCTGCCAGGTGTCACCCCGGGGCTGGCCGACGACCACCACCGCCAGGTCCGGGATGGAAGGGATGTCCGCCAGCATCGCGGTGTCCGTCGCGGTGATCACTTTCATGCCCCAGGCCCGGACGTGTTGTTCGACGGATGCGGCCGTCAGGTCCCGGCTTTCCACCAGCAGCAAGGTCCCGCCGTTGCAGAGACGTTCGCAGCGGTCGGGGGCTTCTTCCGCGCTGTCGAGCCGGGCGGTGAACCAGAACGTGCTGCCTTTGCCGGGCGTGCTGTCGACACCCATCGCGCCGCCCAGCCTTTCGACGATCTCGCGTGAAATGGCCAGCCCCAGCCCGGTGCCCGAATCGCGGCGGTTCAACCGGATGTTCACCTGGCTGAATGGTTGGAAAAGATGCGGTTTCTCCTCGTCGGAAATCCCGGGTCCGGTGTCGGTCACGCGGAACAGGAGGACCGTCTTACCGGGGTCGTCATGCTCCCGCGAGGTCACTTCGATGGACACGCCGCCCTTGTCGGTGAACTTCACGGCGTTGCCGATGAGATTGACGAGCACCTGGCGGACGCGGTGCGGATCCCCACGGAACCGGCGTGGAAGCCCCGGGTCGATGCGTTGGGCGAGTTCGATGCGTTTGCGCCCGGCCGTGTCGGCGAAAATCGTGAGGCTTTCGTCGAGCACTTCATCGAGCGAGAAATCCTCGCGGATGAATTCCATCTTGCCGGCCTGGAGTTTCGAGAGGTCGAGGATGTCGTTGACCAGATCGAGCAGCGCTTCGCCGGAATAGCGGATCGTATCGACGAGTTCGAGCTGGCGCCGGTCGAGCCGGGTGTCCTGTCCGAGCAGATGGGCGGCACCCAGCACGCCGTTCATGGGAGTCCGGATCTCATGGCTCACGGAGGCCACGAAAATGGAGGTGGCCTTGACCGAATCGAGCGCGTTGTCGCGTGCCTCCGCCAACCGGTCCTGATATTGTTCCCTCAGCCTGCGGTTCCGCTTTTCCTGGAACATCGCGATGATCATGACCGCGACGCCCAGCGCGGAACCTCCGGTGGCCAGGACGAGCAACCGCGATCCGGCGGCGTGCGCCGCGTCCGCGCGCGTGTTGAGAAGCGCGCTTTCGGATTTTCGGATTTCCTCGAGCATGGTTTCGATCCGGTCCGTATTGGCAACCCCGGCGAGGATCCGCGTCGTACGCTCGTCGTCGCTCAGGCTGCGGAGATCGCGCGAATTGCGGTCCAGGGTTTCCAGGCGGCTGAACAGCGGCGGCGCCAGCGCGTCCACGAGTTCGGCCTGTTTCGTATTGTCCGAAACCAGGGAGCGCAGATTCGCGTGGTGGCCGTGAACCGAGGTGATGAGGGCCGCGAAACTGTCTTGAAGCACGGCCGATTCGCTGCCGGCCAGCAGGATCGCGCGTTGGATGCTTTCCGCCTCACGCATGCTCCGGTCCAGTTCCTCGACTTCGAGGCGGACCTGATAGCTGTGGGAAACCCATTGCTGGTGATGGCGGAGCTGCCCCGCCTGCCAATAGAGAAGAAAGCACAGCGCGACGATGAGCGACGTGATCAGCGGCACGCTGATCCGGGTAAAACGGGCTTCGGTCGGCGGGGCGATCGACTTCACCCACCGACTCTAACACTTGGTAAGGCTGGCGGGATAGTAAAGAAAACAGAGCCAAATGCGGGTCCCGCTTCCGTGGCCGTCAACGGGTGGCCGCATCATCGGTCGTCAGGCCTTTCGACGTGGACCGGGACCATTGGAGCCGTTCGCCGACGGAGCGTGGAAACAGCCAGGGTTCGCCCGGGACATCATGAAGGTTCACCGCGGAGGTCTCGGATGCGATGGCCGCCACCTGCGGGATGTCGAGATGCCTCATCACGTTGAGATAAGCCGGTGCCGCGGCTTCCATGTGCGACGATGGAAGGGCGTGGAGATCGAGACGCGAAACCCCACCCTCAAGCACCGAGGCATAGAGCGCGTTGACGCCTTGGGTCGAGCGGGCGGTGAGATGCAATTTCCCCGACCGGGTTTTCAGCAGGCCGTTCGATGCGGCGATGCAACGGCGGATGTCGGTCACCTGGTTCGACTCCAGAGTTTCCCCCATGAGGAAGAACCGTCTCTTGAAATGGATGAGCTCCTTCGGTGTTCCCGCCCGCGCCGTGGCGCCGATCCCGCGCGGCGAAAAGAAGGCGAATCCCGTTGCCGGCGAACGGAGGATCTCCGCCGAATCCCTGAACGCCTGTTTCTTCTGCTCGTCGCCGAAAGCCGCGGTCTCTTCCTCATCCATGATCCTGAGGACGATCGCATCGAGTTGCGAAGGATCGGTCCCCTCGCGGTGGAGAAGATGAAGGTCAAGGTCGGGAGTGAGATCAGGATGATCCGATGACAGCACGAAGCGTGTGGAGGTGATGCCGCCGTTGGATGAACCGCCAAGTTTCCGGGTGGTGATCGATTCCTCCGGCATCGGGAAAATCTCCGTGCTGAGGGTCTTCAGCACGGACGTCTTCCATTGATCCCACCGCTCCTGATTTTCCGGAATCGCGACATCGGCGGGTGGGATGAAGGTCTTGTCGATGGTCGTGTTCCGTTCGTCGGTGGGAAGCGATGTGAACACGCGGAGTTTCTCCATCGGAATGGTCCGCGGCGCGGCGCCATCGAAAGGCGGTGCGGCCGGTTGGTTCTGCAGATGGCGGAGCATCCAGTGGAACTCGCCGGCATGGAGGGGCTGCAGATCCTGGTGCTCGCCTTCGGCGATGTGGATGCCGAGGTTTTTCTCCGCGCCGAGAAGCTTGTAGGCCTCGCGGGTGTTCCTGAAGAGCTGGTAGACGCCTTCGATCGGGAAAATGGAATCCTTGTCCGTGTTCGCGATGAGGAGCGGACGCGGAGCGACCAACGACGAGACATCCGGATAATCCCACCGCCGGTTGTTGGCCATGTACATGCAATCGCAATGGCCCGAAACGCATCCTTCGACGATGTGGTCGCGCAGCGTGGTGATCCCGGCGGTGGGGGCGGCGCAGGCGATCCGTTCGTCCAGTGCGGCGACCCACCATGAATAGGCTCCGCCTCCGCTCCGGCCGGTGACGCCCATGCGTTTGGCATCCACTTCGGGCCGGCTTTCCAGATAGTCCAGTCCGCGGATGCCCGACCACGCTTCGACGCCCGCAGGCGTGTAGCCCCGGGAAATCCACCACCATTTTCCGAGGCGGTGCAGGCCGTGATGTTCGCCGCGGATCTCCCCGAGTTGCACGGTGTCGATGATGAGGCATACAAATCCGTTCTTCGCATACCAGACGCCGTGATGTTCGTAGCCGGCTTTGTTGCCGTAACTGACTCCGTCTTTTTGTTTGTCGGAATGGCCGCACAGATAAAGGACCGCGGGCAGCGGCTTCTCGGACTGCTTCGGACGATACAGGTTGGCGGTGACGTAGAAGCCGGGCATCGGCTGGTAATGGAGATTCTCCACGATGATGCCCTCGTGTTCGAACTGGCCGGTGACGGTCGCGTTCAACGGCGATCTCGCGGGCATCGGATCGAGGCCCAGCATGTCGGCGAGTTCACGGCGTTTTTCTTGCTGCCGGGTCAGGTATTCCTCCTTGGTGGCGGGAAGCCGCTCCGAAGCGGATTCGATCTGTTTCACCCGGGCCTCGAAATAGCGGTCGAAGAAATCACCGGCTTCTCCGGTCGCATGGCAAACGAACAGCAGGGCCAAAGGGAACCAGGTTCTCACGGACATTCGGGTTGGATGGGTTTGGGTTTGCCGGCGGCCGGTTTCAGACGGTCGGGGTCCAGCCGGGACGGTATTCGCGGGTCCAGAGTTTTTCTCCTTCGGGATGGCCGACGAGCTTCTTTTTCACCGGATCGAACCGGACGGTGGATGCGGTCCGGAAGGCGATGTTGCCGAGATGGCAGAGCATCGCGCTGACCTGTCCGGTTTCGATTTCAGAATTGAGCTTCGCCTTGCCGCGGATGGCGTCGAGGAAATTGCCGATGTGCTCGAGGTCGCCGGCGGGGCCTTCGGTTTCCGAGGTCTTCACTCCTTTCAGGTCGAAGAAGACGCATTTGCCGCCGACGACGTGCATGCTTCCGCCTTCGCCGTAGAACGCGCACGTCGGATGCTTTTCGACGGCAGGGTAGTGGCAACTGCTTTGCTCCCATGAGGCACCGCAGCGGCCGAAATCATAGACCGCGGTTCCGGTGTCGGGGAATTCCTGCTTGTCCTCATGCCAATACCGGCCGCCGAGATAAGCCACCTGTTCCGGATACTCCACGCCGAGTCCCCAGCGGACGACATCGAGCGAATGCACGCCGTTGTTCCCCAGTTCGCCGTTCCCGTATTGGGAGACCCAGTGCCAGTCGTAGTGGATGAAATCCGCCGCATCCGCGCGATCCGGCACGGGTCCCTGCCAGAGATCGAAATCGAGTTTTCCTTCCGGCTTCTGGGCACGTTTGCCGATGATGTCGCGTTTGTTGTCGTACCACGCCTTGCCGTGGTGGACCTTGCCGATCGCGCCGCCGTGGAGTTTCGCGATGCCTTCGATGATGCCGGGCCACGAGCGCCGTTGGTTCCCCATCTGGCAGAGCCGGTCGTGCTTGCGGGCGGACGCGACGATCATCTCCGCTTCACGCGGATTGTGGCTGCCGGGTTTTTCGACATAGACGTGCTTGCCCGCGGCCATGGAGAGCAGCGCGGCGGGCGTGTGCCAGAAATTCGGCGTCGCGATGAACACGGCGTCGAGGTCCTTGTCATCGAGGAAGGTCCGGAAATCGGTCACGCCCTTGCACGGAGCCTTCTGCGTTTCCGCGACGGCTTTCATTCCGTTGGCGAGCCGGGCTTCGTCCGTTTCGGCGAGGTAGCGGATGGAGACGCCGGGCAGTTGGAGAAGCGCCTTCACGTGATCCATGCCACGTTTCAGTCCGATGACCGCGACCTGGAGTGTCGCGTTCGCGGAGGTGGCTGCGGTGGCGAGGTTGGGCATGAGCAGGAGACCCGTGCCAAGAGTGCCCATCGAAGTGAGGAGTTCGCGACGTTTCATCGGTGGATTTCTGGTTTTCCGCGATACGGGTTCCGGACGCGGCGGTTTGTCAGATCATCGGAAAAGCATCGCAATGAGACGGTTTAGGAGAATGGAACGCGGGTGAAAGGAACGTTCTATCCGGGATGAAATCCTTTCTGGTCGCTCTCGGCGTTTGGGTCGTCGTCCTGTCTCCGGGACCGTCGTCGGGACAGGAACTGAAAGCCGGAGCGACGCTTGCCAACATCACTCCGCCGCTCGGGACGCCGATCGTGGGCAACTTCGGCAAACAGCTCGCAGCCGATGTCCATGACGAGCTGCACGCGCGGGCGCTGGTGGTGGATGACGGAAAGAGCAAAGTGGCGATCGTGGTTTGTGATCTGCTGGGTCTCCGCGGCACGATTTCCGAAGAAGCGAGGAAGCGGATCCGGGACCGGACCGGGATTCCGGAAAGCCACGTGCTGATTGCCGCGACGCACACGCATTCGGGCGGTGATGCGCTGGGTGACCGTTACCGGTTGAAGGAACCGTTGAACGGATACCAGGAATTTGTCGCATCCCGGATCGTGGATGCGGTGGTCATGGCGGACCGGCGGTTGCGTCCGGCGGAAATGGCCTCCGGTGCCGTGGAGATTCCCGAACATGTTTTCAACCGGAGATGGTCGATGAAGGAGGGGACGATGCCGGTGAATCCGTTCGGGAAATTCGACAAGGCCAAGATGAATCCTCCTGTGGCAAGTGAGAACCTCGTGGAGCCGGTCGGGCCGGTGGATCCCACGCTTTCGTTCGTGGCGTTCCGCGAACCCGGAGGTCGGTTGATCTCGGTGTTCGCCGCGTATTCGCTCCACTACATCGGAGGGGTGAAATCCGGCGACATCTCGGCGGACTACTTCGCGGTGTTCTCCGAGGAGTTGCGCAAACTGCAGCCGCAATCCCCCGATGCGGACGCATTCCCTTTCGTGGCGATGCTGGCCAATGGTACGAGCGGCGACATCAACAACGTCGATTTCCGGAACGGCGGGCCGAAGTTCGCGCCTTACGGGAAAATGAAGATCGTTGGCAAGGATGTGGCGGTGAAGGTGGATGCGGCTTTGAAAACGGTGGAATGGAAGAAGGAGGCGGCGGTGGACGCCCGGTTCGAAACGCTCGAACTGATGAGGAAGCCGGTGAGCGAAGAATTGGCCGGATGGGCGAAGGCGACGGCCGGCAAAGAGGTGCCTGCGGGAAAGGTGGATCTGCCGAAAATCTACGCGGACCGGGTGATCGCCATCGCGAAGGCGGAACAGAAGATGGAGGTGCCTTTGCATTACCTCCGCATCGGTGGCATCGGCATCGGTGCGATGCCGGTGGAGGTGTTTGCCGAGACGGGTCTCGAATTCCGGAAGAAGGCGCCGTTGCCGGGGTCGTTCATGATCGGGATGGCCCACGATTACCTCGGCTATCTGCCGACACCGCGGCAACTGGAGCTGGGCGGTTACGAAACCTGGCCGGGAACGAACCATTTGGAGGCGAAGGCGAGCGGGGTGCTTCTGGAAACCCTGCTGAAGATGGCGTCGTCCGCACAACCTTGAGAACCAAATCATGAACACGAAACAATGGATGATCGCCGGCCTGTGTGCGGCGTGGTTGGCCGGTCCGGCGGAAGCCGCGGAGAAGTCAGGAGAAATCCGGGTCGGGATCATCGGGCTGGACACCAGCCACGCGACGGAGTTCACGAAGATCTTCAACGTGGGTCCGAAAAATCCGGCCGATGCCGCGAAGCTCGCCGGAGTGAAGGTGGTGGCGGCATTTCCACAAGGGAGCCGCGACATCGAGGAGAGCTACTCGCGGGTGCCGGAATACACGGAAGTGGTGAAGAAGCTGGGCGTCGAGATCGTCGGGTCGATCGAGGAACTGCTGCCGAAGGTCGATGCGGTCCTGTTGGAGAGCAATGACGGCAAGGTCCATCTGGAACAGGTAAGGCCCGTGTTGAAGGCGGGGAAGCCGGTGTTCATCGACAAACCGCTGGCGGCGACGTTGGCGGATTGTATCCGGATCCGCGATGAAGCGGCTGCGGCGGGAACCCCGTTGTTCACGGCATCGGCTCTGCGTTATGGCACGGCCACGCAGGAGGCGCGGGAGGGGAAAGTCGGCACGGTCGGAAGCGTGGAAGCGTTCAGTCCGGCGAAGCTGGAGAAGAGCCACGTGGATCTGTTCTGGTATGGCATCCACGGCGTCGAATCGGTTTTCACGGCGCTGGGCAAAGGCGCGGTGAAGGTGAAGCGGACGACCACGGCGGACGGATTGATCGAGGTGTCCGGCGAGTGGTCGGGCGGCAGGACCGGGGTGTTCCGCGAGTCGAATGCGACGGACCGCAAGGGCTACGGCGGGATCGCGAAAGGGGAGAAGGGGGAAATGGCGATCGGTGCTTTCAATGGCTACGAGCCGCTGCTGGTGGAGGTCGCGGAGTTTTTCCGGACGGGGAAAGCTCCCGTGGGCATCGACGAAACGATGGAGATCTATGCGTTCATGGAGGCCGCGGATGAAAGCAAGCGGCGGGGAGGTGCGGAGGTGACGCTTGAGGAAGTGATGGCGAAGGCCCGTGCGGAAGTGAAGAAGTGAGCCGGAGTTACTTGCTGATCGGCTGCGGGATGCGGAGGTAGGCGAAGAGATCGCGCAGCCGTTGTTCGGAAAGTTGGTCGAGCAAACCTTCCGGCATCACGCTCATGCCCGCGGCCTTGCTTTCCGAGATCCGGTCGCGGGGGATGGTCGTGTCATTGCCGTCGAAGCCACGCAGGACGATCACGTTGGCATCCTGGTCCGCGATGAAGCCGCCGAGCACGCGGCCGTCCTTCGTGGTGACGGTGTGGTTGCCGTAGCCTTCGCGGATCTCCGCGTTGGGGTCGATGATGCTGACCAGCATCGTGCCGAAATCCTCGCGTTGGTAGCTGGTGAGGTTGGGGCCGATGTTTCCGCCCTTGTGGAAAAGCCGGTGGCACGCGGCGCAGCGTTCCATGTAGATCGCTTCCCCGGCGTAGGGATCCCCCGGAGCACCGGAAAGGATCCGTCTCACTTCCTCGATCCGCGGGCGGACCGAGT
>DATLIO010000075.1:0-4788 GCA_035539355.1 Luteolibacter sp. | reverse complement strand
TGGCGGTGGCGCGTTCTTCAGGGGAAATCTTCACTTTCTCCGCGCTGCCGCCACGATGGAGGTTCGAGCGGAATTCTCCTTCCGGTGCCTGGCGTTTCATCGAAGCGACGACTTTGCCTCCGACGACGATGCAGCGGATGTCGGAGCCTTTCGCTTCCTTGATGAATTCCTGGACGAGGATGTTGGCGTTGAGATCTTTGAATGCCTCGATGACGGAACCCGCGGCGTTCTCCGTTTCAGCCAGCACGACGCCGACACCCTGGGTGCCTTCGAGCAGTTTGATGACGAGCGGCGCGCCACCGCACATCTTGATCAGTTCGCCGGTGGCGTCGGTGTGGTGGGCGAAGCCGGTGACGGGAAGTCCGACACCGCGTTTCGCGAGAATCTGCAGCGAGCGGAGTTTGTCGCGCGAGCGGGCGATGGCGACCGAATCGTTGAGCGTGAAAACGTTCATCATCTCGAACTGGCGGACGACCGCGTTGCCGTAGAACGTATGCTTCGCGGCGATCCGTGGGATGACGGCGTCGGCTATCAACTCCTCGCCATCGACATAGATGCGCGGCTTCCGCGAAGTGATGTTCATGTAGCAGCGCAGGTAGTCGACCACGCGGACTTCGTGGCCGCGCTTCTCCGCGGCTTTGACGAGCGCGTCGGTGCTGTAGAGCTGGGGGTTGCGGGAGAGGATGAGGATTTTCATGCGAAACGATGCGCGCGGATGGGTGCAATAGACGCGCTCCGGCCATGGTCAACCGGAATTCGTGTGACGGGGTTGGAATATAAGCGGAGGGTGGCAATACCCTGCCGGAACTTATTTCACCGGGGAGTAATCCGTTGCCTTGAGAAGTTCGGATTTCACGCCGTTTTCGACGGTCAGGGAACCACCGGCAGCGGTTTCGGAATCGGTTTTCACCTTGATCCATTCCGGATCGGCGCGGAAGGCTTCGAAGGATTTCCTGCCGGCTTCCGGAGATGAGTGGGCGAGGAAATAGACGAGCGTGTTGTCTTCGCCGGCTTCACCTTTCATCGGCGTGAAATAGTGGAAGTGGCGCATGCCGTGCCGGGTGAAAAGGGCGATCGTGTGTTCACGGAAACGTTTCAGCAATGCGGGCAGATTGCCGGGCGTGGTGGTGTAGATGCGGAGTTCGAAGGTTTGCGGCGATGCGTCGGACGCGTAGGTGATGGTGGAGAAATCCGTGGGTGAGAGGAAACGGCTTTCGACTTTGGCGACGAGCTTGCCGCCTTCCTCGGACTTCGCTTTCGCGGCGATCCACTCGGGATCGGCCTGGAAGGCTTTCCACGAAGTTTCGCGGGCGGCTTTGTCGGGATAGGAAAGGAGATAGACGAGTTTGTTCTCGGTGTTCTCAAGCGGCACCCAGTAGCCGATGTTGGTCATGCCGTGCTTTTCGAAAAGCTTGGTCGTATGGTCGCGGAAACGGGTGTGCAGGGCATCGAGTTTTCCCTCGGGAGCGAAATAGGTGCGGAGCTCGTAACAGGTGTTGGCCGAGCTTTCGGCGGCTTTGGCGGTGAAGAGGGACATGAACGAAAGGGACAGGATGCGAAGGAAGAGCGAGCGTTTCATGGGGTGATTGAGCACGGTGTAATCGTTCCGGTGGCGGGAATCCACAGAAAACGCGGTGCGACGGGGAATCGCTTCCCGCGGTTATACCTTGAAAAGTCCGCCGCGTTTTCCGGCGAGAACGGCTGCGCCCATGATGGCGGTGGAGAGGAAGAACATCGCCCAGACGCCTAACGCCGCGGCGAGTTCGGTGCCGTTGCCGAGCGTGCTGAGAAGCGAGTAGATCGCCTTGGTGATGGGATAATGCTGTTCCTGCTGGGCGAGGATGAGGCTGTCGCTGACTTCGAGCATGGCGAAGGCGAACGCGAGGATGGAACCGGCGGCGAGGTTGGCGCCGATCAGCGGGATCGCGATCCGGCGGAGCATGCGGGCAGGTGTGGCACCCAACGATTTCGCCGCTTCCTCGAGGGCGGGATTGCTTTGCTGGAGTCCGGCGACGGCGGATCGGACGATGTAAGGCAGTCGCCGGATGGCGTAGGCGATGACGAGCAGCAGGAACGGGCTGCCGGTGGCACCGACGAGGAAATGGAACGGTTTTCCTTCCTGGGAAAGCGCGAGATAACCGAACGCCATGACCAATCCGGGAACGGCCAGCGGAAGCATGACGAGGGCATCGAGGATGCCGCGGAATTTCAGATTCGAGCGGACAACGACCCATGCGACGCCGAGTCCGATGGTCAGCGCGAGAAGTGTCGCGCATCCGGCATAAAGCAGGCTGTTCTGGATGGATGGAACGACGAGTCCGTTTCCAAGCGCCTCGATGTAGTGGCGCATGGTGAACTCGTCGGGGACGATCGTGCCATACCAGCGTTCGGCGAGTGAAAGCAGCAGCACTCCCGCATGGGGGATCGATGCGAGGAGGAAGACGGAAAGGAAGAACAACGAGCAAAGCAATGATTTGCCCGCGCCGAGCGGTTTCGAATCCGAGCGGCCTTTCGGGCGAGGTGCGGTGCCGAGCGGGGATCGTCCGAGAACCAGTTTCGACAATGCGAACACCAATGCCGCGACGATGAGCAGGATGGCGGTGAGCGCGTAGGGGATGGGATTTTTATCGAGTCCCTTGAGCCCATCGAAAATCTGGACCGGTGCGACCCGGCCGTAGTCGAAAACAAGCGGCACGCCGAGTTCGGTGAAGGCCCAGATGAAGACGATCGATGAACCGGCGAAGACACCCGGCATCGAGAGAGGGAAGGTGATCCGGAAGAAGCGTTTCCACGGCGGGCAGCCGAGGTTTTCCGCAGCCTGCTCCATCGCCGGATCGATGTTCGACAACGCGGCGGCGATGTTCATGTAAAGGATCGGATAAAGATGGAGGGCGTTCATCAGCACGATGCCGGCGAAGCGGCCTTCGGCGAGCCAGTCGAATGGCAGCGCCGCGTCCATCATGCCGAGTTTGATCAGCAGGGCGTTGAACGCTCCGTTGACTCCGAGCATCTGTTTGACGCCGACGGCGCCGACGAAGGGCGGCAGGATCAGCGGGGCGAGCACCAGCACTCCGAGGGTTTTCTTTGCGAAGAAATCATAGCGATGGCCGATGAGTGCCAGCGGAAACGCGATCGCGAGCGTGGCGATGGTGCTGGTGATTCCGAGGGCGAACGCGTTCCACAGGCCTTCGCGGTAGATCGGATTTTCAAAGACGGTCTTGATGAAATCGAGAGTGAAGCCGTCTTTGCCTTCGAAAGCCTGTTTCACGACCATCCCGGCGGGATAGATGAAGAACACCGCGAAGAGCGCGGTGACGATCAGGGCGATGAAAAGGGCTTGGCTGCGTTTCATCGGGAGACGGTGGGGGATTTCGCAAGGGCCATCGCTTCGGCCTTGCGGTAGTTCGAGCGGAACCATTCACCGAGCTCTTCGGCGCGTTTGGCGCCTTCCATGGCGTCTTTGGAGTCCAGTTTCGGATCGCCCTTGCCGCCCTGGGCGTAGGTCATGATCGAAACGTCGGAAAAGACCGCGAGCGCATCGGCGGGCATCCCGGCTTCGCGCAACGCTTTCCAAGCGGATTTCATTTCCTCATGGGAATCGATGCACATCACCTTCACCAGATTGCGGAGGGTGTTGAATGACTTGCCTGTCAGGTCGGAGCGGTAGGTGAAATTGCCTTCGTCAGCGAAAGGGTGCACGTCCGGCATGGTGGTGTTCGCGAGGATTTCCGGCGTGTAGACATCTTTTCTAACAGGTGTCCGGTGCAAGGCACGGGCGATCGGACCACCGGGCGTGCCGGGTTTTCCGAACCAGATCGTCTGCGCTTCCGGCGTGAGGCAGTATTCGACGAATGCCTGCGCGGTTTCCGGATGCGGCGCGCCTTTGAGAACAGCGATCGGATCTCCGCTGAGCGTGGTGCCGGCATGGGGGACAATCCATTTCACACGATCGTTCACGTCTTTCGTTTTCAGGTCGGCGCCGAAGGATCGGCCGTAGAAATCGATGCACATGCCTGCGGCTGAGTTTCCCTGGCCGACGTCCTGCGGGATTTTCGGCGCGCTGTCGGTGAAGTAGCGGGAGTTGGCTGCCAGCATCTGGATCAGTTGCAGGCCTTTTTCCCAACCCTTTTCGGTGGCGGCCACCGGATCCGCTCCGGGAACGGCGAGTTCGAGCTGGATCTGGTTCTGGACGAGCAGTTCGAACGCGCGGGCGATCGATCCGCTTTTCGTGGGATCGGCGAGAGCGAGCGAACCGGCATAGCGGGGATCGGCGAGATCGCTCCATTGCGTCGGTTCGGGAATACCGAGGCGTTTGAGGAAATCCGGGTTGAAGCAGATGCCGAATTGCGAAACGCAGGTCGCGACCCACGTGCGGTCTTCCGGATAATAGCGTTCACCGGTGAAGGTTTCGGGGATTGCTCCGTTCTCGCCGAACCATTCCGGGTGTTTTTCGAAAACGGTCAATTTCTGGAAGCGGCTTTTCTTCGCCTGACCGGCGAAATCGGGCTCGCCGCCACCGAAGAAGAGATCGATGCCCATGCCTTCGCGGCCCGTGTCTTTCGCCGCATCAAATCCGGCATCGAGCACCATGCGGATTTCGGAAGTGCCGCCGGGTTTCCGCCAATCGACGTAGATCGTCCGGCCGGTCGTCCTTTTCCAATGCGCCGCGAACGCTTCGCCGAATTCCTGCCGGATCGATTCGTTGTGCGGCGTGATGATGACGAGTTTGTCGTCCGCTTCATGGGGCGAAACCGTGGATGTTTCGCGGCGCAGCGCGACCGGCAGAGC
>DATLIO010000074.1:0-11051 GCA_035539355.1 Luteolibacter sp. | reverse complement strand
CCACTTCCTGAAGCAACGGATGGTTCCTTCTCAAGCGCGGATCGGATCAATCCCTTCGCATCGTTGATCGCCGCCTTGGTTCCCGTTTCGAGAAGCCGCTTGCCGGAGAACCTCGCCGTCTCGACCGTGGCATCCGCTGCCACCACCACGGCATCGGCACGGGCGATGTCTTCGGCGGTCAGTTCGTTCTTGGCCCCCACCGAGCCGCGGGTCTCAACCTTCACTTCATAACCAAGCGCCGCAGCGCCTTTGAGAAGGGCTTCCGCCGCCATGAAGGTGTGCGCGATCCCTGTCGGACATGACGTGACACCGATGATGAACTTCCGTTTCGCGGCGACTTCTACGACAGGAACAGTAGTGACGGTCGGACCTGCCTTCGGAGAGATCGGATCCAGCACCTTCGCCGTTTCCCTGATCAAAACCGGACGGCTCACCACGCTCCCGTCCCCACCTGGTTCGAAGGGTTCGTCGCTGATGTAAAGGATCGGGGTAGAGCGATCCGCGGCTCCGGCGTCGGAAAGGATCCTCAGCGGGACGTTTCTCAGTCTGGCCTCCGATTCCAAGGCGGCCAGCGCCATTCGTGTCAGAGGATCGTCCGGTGGAGCCAGACAGATGGTTTGCAGGGTTTTCATGGGTTTTCGGGTTTCCTCAGAGGTTCAGTTTTGAAAGCGGCTGGACTTTGATTTTCGGCATCCGGCGTTCGATCTCCGCGTGCGACGGAAGTTCACGGGTGAGGTTCTCGAGGGTTGACCATGCGAAAACCGATGCGAGCCGCGCGCATTCGACAGGAGTGCGACCCGTCGCCAGACCGGCAAGGAATCCGGCGAGAAGCGAATCACCGGCACCGACCGTGCTGACCACTTTGACCGGTGGTGCGGATGCCATGAGAGCCTTGCCCGGGGTGATGAACAACGCGCCTTCGCCGCCAAGCGATAGGATCACGTTCTTCACCTTCGTCTTCTGGATCTCCACGGCGGCAGCGACCCTCGTCGCAAAATCGGGCAAAGGCTTCCCGAGATATTCCGCGAGCTCATGCTCGTTCGGTTTGATCAGATCCGCGCCGCCATCGATCGCCGCGCGCAATGCGGGTCCGCTGGTATCGACCGCGACATTGGCTCCGCCGTGCTTGAGGAGCGCGATGATCTCGGCGAAGAAATCGATATCAATCCCCTTGGGCAGACTGCCGGCGACCACGAACCAGCGGCCTTCCGAAATCATGTTCCGCAATTTCCCTTCGAACCGCTTCAGGTCCGCCAAGGTGGGTTCGAGGCCCGGGAAATTGATGTCCGTGGTTTCCCTCGTGCTTTCGTCGATGATCTTGATTCCCGTCCGGGTATCGCCGGAAAGGCGGACGAAGGAATCACGCACCCCGTATTTTTTGAAAAGCGAGGTGAACACGGCCTGATTGCCGCGCCCGAGGAATCCCGTGGCATGACTAGGCACACCGTAGTTCCCGAGCAGAGCGGAGACGTTGACTCCCTTTCCACCGGCCTGCAGGTGATGGCGGGTCGTCCGGTTCACGCTGCCTTGCACGAACCGGTCGATGAAGACCGTCTGGTCGATCGCCGGATTGAGGGTGATGGTGACGATGTCGGAATGAAGTTCCATGGTGGGAATGATGGGTCAGTGAGCGGGTCTGAGGGCACGGACGGCACGGGCGTCGCGCAGCAAAAGGGCCTTGCGGGCGAGCTTCGAAAGCCCGGTCATATCCTCGCGCCTGAGGAGCGCCTTGATCTGGGGAACAAGCGCCGGCGGCATGCTCAATTCATCGACGCCCAGACCGGTGAGGATCAACGCGCCCAAGGGATCGGCGGCAAGGCCTCCGCAAACCCCGACCCATTTGCCCTTCGCATGCGCCGCCTGGACCGTCGTTTCGATCAGGCGCAGGACCACCGGATGCAGACTGTCAGCCCGTTTCGCGAGCAGCGGGTGGGTGCGGTCCACCGCGAGGGCGTATTGCGTGAGATCGTTGGTTCCGATCGAAAAGAAATCCGCGAGCTCCGCGAGTTCCGGAGCCATGACCACCGCCGAGGGAACCTCGATCATCACCCCGAGTTCGATTTTTCCGCCGCCCACTTCGCGCCGGACTTTCTCCGCCATTTCCCTGGCCCGGAGGAAATCATTCACCGTGGCGATCATCGGGAACATCAGCCGGATCGGCCCGTGTTCCGCGGCGCGGAAGATCGCGCGGAGCTGCGTGGTCGCGAGATCCGGCCGCGCAAGGCTCAACCGGAAACCCCGCAACCCTAGAAACGAAAGATCCAGCTCGCTGAGCCCGAGATAAGAAACCGGCTTGTCGCCTCCGATGTCCATCGTCCGGACGATCATCGGCATGCCCTGGAGATGCGTGATCATCTCTCTCAAAGCCTCGTATTGCTCCTCTTCGTCCGGCGCATGGTCACGGTCGAGGAACAGGAATTCCGTTCTCAGCAAACCGACACCTTCCGCGCCCGACGAGATGACCGATGCGGCTTCGGAAACACTTCCGATGTTGGCGACCACTTCGACACGATGACCGTCTTTCGTGATCGCAGGCTCGAAGCGGTGATCCCAATCCTGATCCCGCAGCACGGCGGTTTCACGGATCGCCGCTTCCGCGGACTCGCGTTCGGAAAGGGATGGCTCGAGCAGGAGACGCGAACCGGATGCATCAAGGATCACGATCCCGTCCCTGATCCTGTCAATGGCATCGCCGGCGGCCACAAGCATCGGAATTCCCAGCGAACGGGAAACAATCGCGGCATGGGAATTCGGACTGCCTTTCCGCAGGCAGATGCCCTTGATCTTGTCCGCCTTCAACTGCGCCGCTTGTGACGGTTCGAGATCGTCCGCGATCATGATGACCGGTGAAAGGATCTCCGCCAGAGGATCCAGCTCGACGCCGAGAAGGATCTTCCCCACCCGCACGCCGATGTCGCGGATATCCGCGGCCCTCTGCGCGAGATGGGCATCCTCCAGCGCCTCGATCTTGCCCGCCCGGTCGCCGATCACTTCGTTCCATGCCGCGAGCGCGTCTTCCCCTCCGGAGATGAGTTCGACGGCATCGCTGAACATCTCCTCGTCCTGGAGCAACGCCGCATGCGCCTCGAAAAGCCCGCGCTGCACCGCGTTCAGGTTCCCTTCCATCAGGGAGTCAAGCTGCTTGCCCGCCGTGGAGATTGCCTTTTCAAGGGATGCCAGCTCGGTCGCGGTGTCACCGGCCACCCGCTTCTTCCCTGACAGGTCCGCGATTTCCCAACGCCAGGCCGGAGCCATCGCAAGACCGGGCGATGCCATCGTCCCCCTCACCCAGCCATCCTGATTTTCCGTTTCATCCGGATGCCACACAGGAGCCGCAGATTGATCCGTCTCTTCCTGAGGCTCGTTGTTGATCTCTTCCAAAAGCGCCGACAACGCCGACAGCGTGTCCGTTTCATCTTCTCCGCTGACACGGACACGGATGGAATCGCCGGGCGCGATCCCCAAGGCGAGAATCCTGGAAGCGCTGTCCGCTTCGATCTCACGCCGCTTGACCACCAGCGTCACCTTTCCCGGATAGCCTTTCACCGCTTTCGCAAATTTGCCTGCGGGCCGCAAATGGAAGCCTCGCGGATTGGTGAACAAGATTTCCATCTCACTCCCGTCGAAATCCGAAATTTCATCTCCGCCATTCTCACCGCCGCCTGAATCGATCGCCGCGAGAATCTCAGAGGCGTCGGTCGTCCCAGCGAGACGATTGGCCAATGCTTCGTCACCAACGATACCGGTCAGCTTCCGGAGCAGACCAATGTGCTCGTCCGATTTCGCCGCGATGCCGAAGACGAGTCTCGCGATCTTCCCATCCCCCCACTCCACTCCATCCGGCACTTGGAGGACCGCGACGCGTGTTTTCAGAATGCGCCCCGAGTCCTGCGGCCGGCCATGGGGAATCACCACCCCGTTTCCGAGATAGGTCGTGGCGGTGCGTTCACGGGCCAGCATGCTGTCGACGTACTCCGCCTCGATCGCGCCCGACGCCCGCAGCACTTCGCCGACGGCACGGATCGCCTCTTCCTTGCTTGCGACCATCGCGCCGAGGCGGACGTCATCGAGATTCATCGATAGCATATTCTGTGGGTTTGGGATTTGCGATGTGCGGAAGCATCACCGTGATTCGATATGTAAACGATTACACACAGAGCTGTCAAATTTCATTTCGATCATTTTCAAAAAATTTGGACACCGAACTCAAAAATCCGATATTTCCTTTATTTTTATGGGATTACTGCTCTTATTGACTCCGTTCCAGGAACCTTCCGGAATCTGAAAACGTTCTCACTCATGGCTGCATCCATCAAAGACGTCGCCGAAAAAGCCGGCTGCTCGACCGCGACGGTCTCCAGGGTGCTTTCAGGCACCGGCTACATCAGCGAGGAAGCCCGGGCCAAGGTCATGGCAGCGGTCGAGGAGCTCGACTACCGCCCGAACCGCTTTGCCAGGAATCTCCGGTCGCAGAAATCGCGGGTCCTCGGATTGATCCTTTCGGACATCCGGAATCCGTTTTTCAGCGCCATCAGCCGGGCGGTCGAGGATGTCGCGATGGCCGCCGGCTACAGCACGATCATCTGCAACACGGACGAAGATCCAGCCAAGGAATCGCGCTATCTCGAACTGATGGCGGAGGAAAAAGTCGCCGGCATCCTGCTCTCCCCCACGAGAACGGGTTTCAAGAATCTGCAGGAAATGGCGACCGTTCTTCCACCGCTTGTGTTCATCGACCGCAAGCCACCGGGAACGACCGTGGACTCGGTGGTCATCGACAATTTCGAAGCCTCCCAGAAACTCGCCCGGACATTGATCGCAGGCGGCTACCGCCGGATCGCCGGGATTTTCGGCGCGAGGAGCTTCACCGCCGCCGAGCGTCGGCGTGGTTTTGAAGCCGCGTTCGAATCATGCCCCGGCAAGCTTGCTGGAGTTTTCCAGGCCCCTGCCTTCGAACATGAGGGCGACCGGCTGATGACTGAAATCCTCACCGCCAAACCGGTGATCGATGCCGTGATGTGCAGCAGCGCGCTTCTGGCAACCGGAGCTTACAAGGCGCTCAAACGAAACGGAATCAGCATGCCTGGAAAGATGGGCTTCGCCTGCTTCGACGACCTTGCATGGGCATCGTTCGTCGACCCCACCGTGACGGTCATCCGTCAACCCGCGGCGACGATCGGCCAGACGGCGGCGGAACTTCTGATGAAGCGCATCGACCATCCGGATCGCCCCGTCAGCGAGATCTGTCTTCTCGGAGAACTCGTCGAGCGCGCATCAAGCAGGAAGGGATGACCGCATTCCGCCCTTCGTAAAATCGATGTAAAGCGGCGATCACCCCTTGAAGCGGGACAATCAGAGGAGGCATGGTGTCAAATCATGAAAGCTCCTCTGCTCCTGCTTCCGGTTCTTTCCGCGCCGATCCTGTCGATGGCTTACGAAGTCCACGAATGGGGAACCTTCACCACCGTCTCCGGATCCGACGGAGTGTTGCTGCCGGGCCTGCAGCGGGAGGAAGAAACATTGCCTCCGTTCGTCCATTCCCATTTCGGCATGGAAAACGGCGCCCCCATGGAGCAGGCACGCTTCGTCGAACTCCTGAAACGCTACGGCAAGCTCTGGCCATTCGATCCGACAGTGGGCATCTCCAGCAAAGGGCTCAGCAACCGACCGGTGTCCGGCGTGAAGGTGAAGATGGAGACGCCCGTGATCTACTTTCATTCCAAGGAAGCTTTCCACGCAAAGGTGCATGTCGGATTCAACGGAGGCACCATCAGCCAATGGTATCCCGCCCGGAGCGGAGGCGAATCGCTTCCTTTGCCGGAGCCACCGGCCGATCCACTGAATCATCCGCATCCCGCATCGGCGTGGCTGATCGATTTTTCAAAACCTTATCGGGGGGATATCTCATGGGACATCGAAGTATTATCTCCGGAAGAAAGCCGGAGAACCCTCCTCTTCAAGGCGAAGGACACGATCAACTGGCTGCGCGCCCGCGTCCCCGAAACCAATGTCGTCCGCAGCGCAGGACAAACCGAAGGCTATCTTTTCTACCGAGGCATCGGGAATTTTGATCCCGGGCTCGAAACACGTATCGATGCGAACGAAACATTGCATATCCGCAACCAAACCGGCGATCGCATTCCATATCTTCTGATCTATGAAAATCGTTCCGGCCGCCACACATGGAAAGCCATCGATGATGGCATCGAAGCGGGCGAAACGTCCGTCACTCCAATGAACGAACTGTCTCCCCCGCTTGCCGTGGAGAACGACGGAACGACGGACTGGGATCGTGTCACCCGGGAGGGAAATTTCGATGCCGGACTCTACCGGTCGCTGAAGAACGGCATCGTCCGAAACGGTCTCCTCGAATCCGAGGCGGACGCCATGATCCAGACGTGGTGGGACAGCTACTTCGAGAAATCCGGCCTGCGGATTTTCTGGATCGT
The DNA here is from genome assembly GCA_035539355.1 of Luteolibacter sp. Taxonomy (GTDB): domain Bacteria; phylum Verrucomicrobiota; class Verrucomicrobiia; order Verrucomicrobiales; family Akkermansiaceae; genus Luteolibacter. The sequence goes on along the minus strand of DATLIO010000074.1, from coordinate 4,602 downwards.
CCCCCGCACCAGAACGGACTCGATCCTGCCATTGAAAGTGGAACCAACGCCGGAAAAAACCGTGCGCGTCATCGTCGGCCGATCCGAAGTGTTCCGCCCGAATGAAGAGGCGCAATGGCTCGCCACATCCCTCAAAGCCGATCAGAAACAAATGTGGGAGCACCATCTTCTTTCCGACCGCTTCGGCATCGCGCTGCGTCAGCGCATCGAAGCGATGACACTTCAGAAAAACAACGCCTCGACCAGCAAACGGTAGACGGTTCTCCGGGGGACCTTGATCCCGGCCTGCAAGGAATCCCACGACGGATCCTCCAACAGATCGAGCGTCTCCCCGGCGATCAACGCGGGAAGAACGGACGAAGCCCGCAGGCGGCGCGAACCCAATGTTTCGGAATACACCCTGCCGTCGGAAATCCATTCGACCGCCTGCCGCCGCCACTTTTCGAATGCCCGCATCAGCTCGGCCCGATCCGCCGGATCCGCGACGGGCAGATAGCAGCGGCCCATCTCGAGATCCTCCGGCAGATCGCGGAGGATGTTCACGAGCTGGAGACCTTTTCCGTACCGGATGCCCGCTTCGAGAAGCGTGTCCGGATCCGCGTTGGAAAATTTCCCACCAAGTGTGAGAAAGCCGAGTTTCGTCCAGAATGCGCCGACACAACCGGCAACGGACCAAGTGTAGGTATCCAACGATGCGACATCCGGCAGTGCGATCGGATTCGATACGTCCGCACATCCGAATATCCGCAGATCCATCAGCTGACCTCCAATGATGGTCGCAACGACTTCCCGGATCAGCCTCGCTTGTTGCGGATCGATCCCGCCGAGCCAATCGAGGATCGCATCCGCCCGCTCCAGCAACGCCCTTTCACCCTGCGTGGCATTTCCGAGCATCTCTTCCGGCCAGATTGGAAGCGGACCGCCATGGGCGATCGAATCGGCGTAATCTTCCAACAATCCTGACCGAGCCTGCACGGGCAGTCCCTCGGTGTCCGCGATCGTGTCACTCGTCCTTGCGATCAGATAACCAAGGCTCGCGGCTTCGCGCATCGGCTTCGGAAGAAGGCGGAGCGTCAGGTAAAACGACCGGGAAACCTCCTTGAGGATTTGTTTTCCGGCGCGGTCGTTCACGGAGGAAATTTAGGAACTGCAGTCCCGCTTGTCCCTCCAAAAGAAAAGCCGCCCACAGCGAACTGTGGACGGCTTTGATAAGTTTCTTTCGCCGGAAATCAGCCTTCAGCGGCTTCCTCGGCAGGAGCGGCCTTTTTCTTGGCGGCTTTCTTTGCCTTAGGAGCTGGAGCTGCCTCTTCCACGACTTCCACCGGAGCCACTTCGGCTTGGGCGGCCTGATCGACCCACTCGATGATGGCCATCGGAGCGGCATCGGTCGGACGGACGCCGAGCTTCGTGATGCGGGTGTAGCCACCCTGGCGGTCCTTGGAAGCCGGTGCGACTTCTGCGAACAGCTTCTTCACGAGGTCCTTTTCATAAAGGAACGCGATGGCGAGGCGGCGGGAGTGGAGATCGTCGCGCTTTGCGAGCGTGACGAGTTTTTCAGCCACCGGACGGAGGGCCTTCGCCTTGCCGAGGGTGGTCTTGATGCGTCCGTGCTCGATCAGGCTGCCGGCCAGGTTGGCGAGCAGGGACCGGCGGTGCGCGGCGGTGCGTTTAAGCTTGGTGGTGTTGCGTCGATGTCTCATCGGATGCTTCCGTTTCTATTTGAATGTTAGTCGTCGAGGTTCTGTGCGATCAGATCGGCGAGGCCGACCGGTGCTTCGTCTTCCGCACCGAGGCGCGGTGCACGCGAGGCGGCGACCGGACCGGAAAGCAGCGAGGCGTCGAAGGTCATGCCGAGACCAAGTCCGAGCTCGACGAGCTTGTCCTTGATTTCGTTGAGGGATTTTTTGCCGAAGTTGCGATACTTGAGCATCTCCGCTTCCGACTTCATGGCAAGTTGGCCGACGGAGGTGATGTTCGCGTTGTTCAGGCAGTTCGCCGCACGGACCGAAAGCTCGATCTCGTTGACGGACATGTTGAGAAGTTTCTTGAGGGCGGCGTTCTCTTCGCTCGATTCGGCCGGAGCTTCTTCGAAGTCGACGGCGTTTTCGTCGTAGTTGACGAACACGTCGAGGTGGTGGCGGAGGATCGCGGAAGCCTGGAGGAGAGCGTCCTGCGGGGTCACGCGGCCGTCGGTCCAGATATCGAGGATGAGCTTGTCGAAATCGGTCATCTGACCGACGCGGGTGGTCTCAACGGCGTATTTGACGCGGGTGACCGGCGAGAAGATCGAGTCGATGGCGATGACGCCGATCGGCTGGTCCTTGCGCTTGTTTTCGTCACCGGTGGAGAAACCACGGCCGACGCGGACTTCGAACTCGGCGTCGAACTTCACCTTCTTGTCGAGGGTGCAGATGACCTGGTCCTTGTTGACGACGTCGTAGATGTGGTCGCCCTGGATGTCACCGGCGGTGACGACGCCTTCTTTCTCGACCTTGATCGAGAGGATGCGCGGCTCCTTTTCGTTGTGGGCGAATTTGACCTTCTTGAGGTTCAGGACGATGTCGGTGACGTCTTCAACGACGCCCGGGAGGCTGGAAAATTCGTGCTGGACGCCTGCGATGCGGACCGAAGTGATCGACGCGCCTTCCAGGGAGGAAAGCAGAACGCGGCGGAGCGAGTTGCCGACGGTGTGGCCGTATCCACGCTCGAAAGGCTCGGCGGTGAACTGGGCGTAGGTGTCGGTGGCGGTTTCCTCGTTGCGGACGAGGCGGTTAGGGAGCTCGAAACGAGCGAGTTTGATGGCTGACATGTTTGTTTTCGTTTGCCGGGTTACCCTCCTGCGAGCGATGATGCCTTGGAATATCAGGACAGCGGAGGACCTACGGCGAATTTTGAAGCTCGCGGGGCGCAGACTCAAAACCGGTCCGCCCCCACTTGCAAAGCATTTTTTCCCTAACAATGCGGCGAATTTGGAATTTTACGGGAAATCAGAATAAATTTCGTTGGATTTCAGCGCAACCGCTCCCATTGTTAGATTGTAGAAGGGCCGAAAAGTCATGAAATCCAAACGCAATCTCACCAGGTTTACCTACGAGACGGCTGCATTCGAAGGCTGGCGTCTCTGTATCAGCCGGGCCGGTACGACGTTCACGAAGTATTTCCCGGACAAAAAATACGGCGGGGGCAGGAAGTCCCTGATGGTCGCGGAAAACTCTCTGGCGGCGATCCGCGGGCTTCTGGAAGGAGCCAAACGGGTCAACGGCAAGCTCACCGCATCCACCGTCAAAAAGGCCGAGAAAATCCTCGCCGAAACCTGAGTTCTTTCTTCACGCGCTTTCCCCGACCGCTTGATTTTTAGAGCATGCCGGAAACGGGAAAGTGCGTGATCCATTGGTTCCGCCGCGATCTGAGGATCGCGGACAACGCTGCTTTGTATTCCGCTTCAAGACGCGGATTGCCGGTTGTTCCGGTCTACATCGCGAGCGATTGGCGGAAAAACCACGCGTGGACGGGTGCCATCCGGCAGCAATTCCTCTGCGGATCCTTGGAATCGCTGGCGAGGAACCTGGAAACCATCGGAGGAATCCTCATTTTCCGCCGGGGCGACGCGGTCGAGGAACTCCGGAAGCTCATTCGGGAAACGGGTGCTTCCGCTCTTCATTTCAATGCGGATCCCGACCCGTTCGGAAAAGCGATCGAGAAAAAGGTTCTCGGGATGTGCCGGGAACTCGGCGTGGAGTGCGGGATCAGCCACGATGTTTCCCTCCACGGCCCCACCGAGGTTCTGACGCAAGCTTCGGAACCTTATAAAGTCTATACTCCCTACAGCCGGAATTGGCTCCAGCGGGAAAAGCCCCGGCCCGTCCCGAAACCGTCGGATCTGGCCACTCCCCGCGGAATCCAATCGCTGGAAGCGCCGACCTTGAAGATCTGGGGTCTGGATGCCCCGCAGGTCGATCTGCAGACGGCCGGAGAAAAAGCAGCGCGGGACCGGCTTTCCCGATTTCTCCGGGAAAAAGCTTCCAGTTACTCGGCGCAGAGTGATTTCCCGGCCAAATCAGGAACCAGCCGGATTTCCCAGGATCTGCGTTTCGGCCTCGTCTCCATCCGGACGGTTTATGCCAAAGCGATGGAAATCCGCGAGAACCTCCCGCCCTCCGGGAAGGGTGGATTGGATGTTTTCATCAAGGAACTCGCTTGGCGGGAATTCTACTTCGCCATTCTCCATCATTTCCCGGACGTTTTGCAGCAGGAGTTCAATCCGGACTGGCGGGGGCTCTGGTGGGCGGAACCCGGGGAGAACTACGAAGCCTGGCAGCAAGGCCGGACCGGCTTCCCGATCGTCGATGCCGGGATGAGGGAGCTCCTCGCGACCGGCTTCATGCACAACCGGGTCCGGATGATCACCGCGATGTTCCTCACCAAGGATCTCCATATCGACTGGCGGCACGGGGAATCGTGGTTCATGCGCCACCTTGCCGACGGCGAAATCGCTTCGAACAACGGTGGCTGGCAATGGTCCGCCGGAACCGGCGCCGATGCCGCGCCTTACTTCCGCATCCAGAACCCTTGGACGCAGACTTCGCGCTACGATGCGAAGGG
>DATLIO010000073.1:0-3681 GCA_035539355.1 Luteolibacter sp. | reverse complement strand
GCGGTGGATGCGGGGGCGAACGTGATCAACATTTCATTCGGCAGCAGCTCGCAGAGCGATCTTTTGTCGGAGGCGGTCGCAAGGGCCATCGATGCCGGTGTGGTGATCGTCGCCGCTTCGGGAAATTCGGGAACGAACCATGTCTATTATCCGGCCGGCGATCTCGGGGTCATCGGCGTGGGGGCGGTCGACGGCAACGGCGAGTTGCTGGCTTTCTCGAACACCGGCAACGGGATCGACGTGACGGCGCCGGGGTTCGGCTTGAACGCGGGCTATTGGGATGGCGGTGCGGTTTCCGTCAGCGGCACCTCGTTCAGCGCACCGATCATCGCCGGGATGATTTCCAAAGTGGTCGGTGACAGCGCCGGCAAGCTGAACGCACAACAGGCCTGGGCGCTCATTCTGGCGAATCTCAACGAGGCCGGAGCTCCCGGTTACGACACCGAATATGGATACGGCATCCCGGACATGACCCGGGTGGCCAATTCCTCGACGAAAGGCATCTACGATGCGGCGGTCGCCTCGTATTGGATCGATCCCGCCAAGCCGACGCAGGTCCAGGTGACCATCCAGAACCAAGGCACGGAAACGTTGATCAACACCGGCCTGATGGTGACGACCGGAGCCGGGACGAGCCGTTACAATGCGACGACTCTGGCTCCGGGAGCGATCCAGACATTCAGTGTTCCGATTTCCACACGGGATGGAGTGACGCAGCAATTCGAGAGCTCCGTCATCCTTTCCGGTGGCCAAACGGATTCACGTCCTGCTAACAATCGGCGTGTTCAGAGCTATACGAGTCCTTCTGGCAAGTAGCCTTGCGGTGCTCCCGGCGATGGGGGAAATGAAGGAAGCGGTGAACGCGGGGGCCGCTCCGGTGAACCAGCTCGTGATCGCCGGAAATGCCTGCGGTCCCGCCGCTCTGCTTTCGGCATTCCGCTGCGGCGATGAGAATTGGCGGCGCGCGGCGGACGCGGTGCCGGGTGAAAACGACCGCCAGCGGCTGCGGACGATCATTCTCAGGGAAGGCATGCGTCCTTCGAAAAATCTCGGGGGACGTCCGCGCTGGTCGAAATCCGGATTGAACGTCGCCGATCTCTGCGACATGGCGAACGAACTGACACGCGGCCAGTATCTGCCGGGGCTCGGCTACGAGATCTTCTTTCTCAAACCGAAGGAGACCCCGGAGAAGCTGCTCGGCCGCGTCCACGGACGGCTGGTGAAATCACTCGACCGCGGTTTTCCGCCGGTGGTCAGCATCCGGCGGTTCGTGAAAAAGCGCGGCGTCTGGAACGTCGTGGAAGGTCATTTCGTGACGGTCGTCGGCGTCGAGAAGAAGCTCGCGAAAGGGGAGCGGGGATTCGCCGTTTCCTATCTCGATCCCTGGGGCGGGAAACGCGACAGCGGACGGATCATCATTTCCCCCACCGCGTTCCAGGCCGGCGGGAACGATCCGATGTTCGCTCCGTGTCTGGAGGCTGCATTTCCAAAAGCCTCGGTCGGGAAGGCGAAGGCGGGCAAAGGCGAGCCGACGTTCATCGCGATCTCCGCGGCGATCGGGCGCTGGTGATCCGCGGTTTCCGGAGGCAAATGCACCCCGTTTCAAAGAGAAGCGGCCCGCGTGATTGTCATTCAGGAAAAACCCTAACCTGAACGCATCTCACACGGGCCGCCTTGTCTTGCGACTGCTGATTATACTCCGGATCGGTGAAATATCTTGCGGGAAATTCTAAAATTTCCCGATCACCCTATAACCCGGATGGACGCAGGGGAATTGCCTTGCCTGAAAATAGGACGTGGGGAATCCTCCGCGCCGGGATCGACCCGATTTGCCGTCGTGGTGGAATGGTAGACACCGCAGACTTAAAATCTGCTGATCGTAAGATCGTGGGGGTTCGAGTCCCCCCGACGGCATGAACCCACTTCTTCAGAGTTTGAAACTGTGGATCGACCCGATCCCGCGCTCGGGTCCGGAGAACATGGCCGTGGATGAATGGCTGCTTGAAACTTGCGATTCGGCGATTCTTCGGATTTATGAGTGGGAAGATGGATGGGGGAGTCTGGGGTGTTTCTGTCGATTGAATCAGGCGATTGAATCGAATGATTCATTGCGATGGGTGCGACGTTCAACAGGAGGTGGAGTCGTTGAACATCAAAATGATTGGACCTATACTTTGGTAATTCCGGAAACGGAGAATCTGGGCCGCGTCCGTTCGGCTCAAAGTTATCAACAAATCCATGAGTTACTAACAATCGATTCAATCGATCGATCCAAGCAATTTGCAAGCCGTCTGTCAGGCCGCTGGGAATCGTGGGAACCTGAAATTCCCCGGGACTGGATCGAGACCAAGATCCGGGAGAAATTTTCAAATCCGGCGTGGACCGAGCGGCGATAATTTTATCGCTCCGAGATGAATCGTTCCAGGCGGACGGCGCAGGCTTTGTAATTCGGCTGCCTTGAATGCGGGTCAAACGACGGGTGCGTCAGCTGGTTGACCTCCCGGTAATGCATCGGAATGAAGAGCTGTCCGGGTTGGACGGTTGGAGCGATGTAAACGGACGCTTCAAGCGATCCTCTCCGGGATTTCACGGTGATGATCGCGTGATCCTTCAGGTTCAGCCGGCGGGCGTCTTCCGGGTGGATTTCGACGTAGACGCGGGATGGATAAAGTTTCCGGAGGATGTCGGATTTCCCGGTCCGGGACTGGGTGTGCCACTGGCTGCTGGTTCCCCGACCGGTGAGCAGGGTGAACGGATAGACGGAATCCGGTGGCTCCGGGAGTTCGGCGGGCGGTGAGAAAAGGATCCGGGCTTTCTGGTCCGGGGTGAAATAGTGGCCGTCTTCGAAAAGTCGGCGCTCGCGGGTGACCATTCCCGTCGGGGAGACGGCGGTCGCCGGGAGCGGCCATTGGATGCCGCCCTGCTGATCGAGATGTTCGTAGCCGTTGATGCCGGTGATGTCGCAGGGGCGTCCGGCGGTGAGATCGCGCAGGATTTTGAAAACGGATTCGGGATCGGTCCAGCGGCGGAACATGTCACCGCAACCCCAGGCATCGGCGATGAGGCGGAGAATCCGGAAATCGGAAAGGGCGTCGCCGGGGGCCTCGCGGACGGGTTTGATCGTCCCGATCCGGCGTTCGGAATTGATGAAACAGCCGGCTTTTTCCCCCCATGATGCGGCGGGGAGGTAAAGATCGGCGACTTGGGCGCTTTCGGTGGTCGGATACATGTCCTGGACCACGAGGAATTCGAGATTCTCGCGCAGGCGGGCGAGCCGTCCGGAATCGATCCACGAATGGAACGGGTTGGTCGCGACGATCCAGAGTGCCTTGATTTTCCCCTGTTCGGCGGCTTCGAGGATCTGATCGTAGGCGAGCGAGGCTTCGGACGGGATCGATTCGACGGGGATTTCGAGGCTGCGGGCGACCTTTTCGCGATGTTCCGGGTAGGCGAAATCGTGACCTCCGACGAGGGAGGTCGTGTTGGAAAACAGACGGGATCCCATCGCGTTGCACTGGCCGGTGACGGAATTCGGGCCGGTGCCGGGTTTGCCGATGTTGCCGGTGATCAGGCAGAGATTGATGATCGCCTGGGCGGTCCGGACACCTTCGTAGGATTGGTTCACGCCCATGGTCCACCACCACGAGACCCGCTTTCCGGGTTCCGAGACGGCATCCGCGA
>DATLIO010000072.1:0-4433 GCA_035539355.1 Luteolibacter sp. | reverse complement strand
CCCGTACAAGATCCGTTCCGGCAGTACCTGAGCCATAACTCGGGGCCGTTGGTGCTTGCGGTGCAGGCGAAGCCCGGCATGCGGGAGTATGCGGCGCTTGGCGACAACACGAGAAACTCGCTCGATTCCCGTTACTGGGGAAGTGTGAAGGAATACAATCTCGTGGGTCCCGCCTTGTTCTCGCTCTGGCCGATCACAACCGGGCACTGGGGTTTCATCCGTTGATCCGTCACGTGTCCGCCGCCTCCGAGATCACCCGTCAGGCGAAATCGAACCTCGCGTTCGCGTTGAACATCCTGCCGAAGGAACGGCGGGATGACATGGTGGTTTTCTATGCGTTCTGCCGGACGATGGATGATCTGGCGGACGATCCTTCCGTGGCGACCGCCGACCGGAAGGCGGCTCTGGATTTCTGGAAGAAGGGGCTGAGTGAAGGTTTTGAGAATCCGGATGAATTCCAACGGGAGGTGACGGACATGCGCGATCGCCATCATGTTCCGACCGATCTGCTGGTTGCGATCATCGAAGGTTGCGAGATGGATCTGAAACCGCAGCGTTTCGGCAATTGGGAGGAGCTTTCCGGATACACGTGGAAAGTGGCCTGCGCGGTGGGTCTGGTTTCGGTCCGGCTCTTCGGCTGCCGCGATCCGCAATCCGACAGGTACGCGGTGGCGCTCGGCCATGCGCTGCAACTCACGAACATCCTCCGTGATGTGGCGGAGGATCTTTCCAACGGCCTGCGGATCTATCTGCCGCTCGCGGACCTTTCCCGGTTCCAATACACCGAGCGTGATCTGGTGGGGCGGGTGTACGACGGTCGCTTTCTGGCCTTGATGCAATACGAGGCCGAGCGAGCGGAAACGTTTTTCCGGGAGGCGGATGAGCTTCTGCCGAAAATGGACAAGGCGGCGCTGGTTCCAGCCCGGATCATGGGTGAGATCTATCATGCATTGCTCCGCAAGATGAGAGGGGACCGCTTCAAGGTCTTCTCGAAACGCTATTCGATCTCGAAGGCCCGCAAGCTGGCGATTCTCTCCAAGCATCTGATTGCACGGAACAGGAGGATCGAATAACTTCGGGGGAAATCCGTTCTATGGACATGACCAAATCGATTCTTGGAGGGCTTGCGGGGGTGATGCTTTTGAATTCGTGCACACCCTATCAGCAACAGGGTGCCGGCCTCGGAGCGCTGGGTGGAGCCGCGGTCGGGGCTCTTGCGGGGGATGACCGTGGGGATGTGGCCGCGGGAGCGGTGATCGGTGCGGCGCTGGGAACGGGGATCGCGGCGTCCCAGGAAAACGCCCGCCGCCGGAACAGCCCGCCGCCGGAACAGGATTACTACCAAGGAGAAGGAGGAAGCTACCGGGATAGTTACCGGGAGCAGCATTACCCGGAGCCTCCCCGCCAGAACCAGCGGCAGGATTATCCCTATGCGGAGCGCACTTCCAATCCGGACCGCGTGATCAGCCCTTATTCGCCTTACAACGTGATCAACGTCGAAGGTTTCAAGTCCGGACAGCTTGCGAAGGATCCCTCGAACGGGAAAATTTTCCGGGTGCCCTGATTTCCGGCGGCTGCGCGGCGACGAAATCCCATTGTCAGCCCGCTCGTGAACCGGTAGGAATTTGGGGTCGCAAGCCCCGATCCCGTTCCTGATGGCATTCCCACATCGAAACATTTTCACCTCCCGCCGCGTGTTCCTGACATCGGCGTTCGGAGCTGCCGTGTTTTCGGTCGTGCCAAAAGCCTTCGCCCAGGATTGGAACGTCACGAAAATCGATGGCCGTGATTACATCCCGGTCGAAAACCTGAAGCAGTTTTACAGCTTCAACGGATCCACCCGGGAGGGAAACAAGGTCATCCTCCGGCGCACCGACAAGACCGGTAAGAAAAGCGTCGAGATGCGCCTGCAGATCGGCTCCCAGGAGTGCCTGCTCAACAACGTGAAATTGATTTTCACCCATGGGGTCGAGGCCGGTGGCTCCCTCGGGTTGGTTTCGCGGCTGGATCTCAGCAAACTGATCGATCCGGTGCTGCGTCCGAATTTCATCCCGAACGCGGGGAATTTCACCACGGTGATCCTCGATGCGGGGCACGGTGGCAAAGATCCGGGAGCGACCAATCCATTGGGCACCGAAGCGAATTACAATCTGGCGCTGGCCAACCGGGTGAAGGCGCAGCTGGAGAAGATCGGCTTCAAAGTGGTTCTGACGCGGACGAGCGATCGTTACTATTCGCTGCAGGAACGGGTAGACATCGCCAACGCCGTCCAGGGAGAAGCGATTTTCATCAGCCTGCATTTCAACTCCGGCGGGCGGGATGCGAGGGGGATCGAAACCTTCACCCTTTCACCTCCGGGAGTCGCGCATTACGGGGCGGATTTCAAATCAAGCGACGCGCTCGCACGACGGGGAAATGAGCATGACTCGGCGAACGTCGCATTGGCGATGGCGGTTCACGGTTCGATCCTGTGGCGTCTGGGGGAGAACACGTTCGACCGTGGCATCAAACGCGCGCGGTTCAGTGTTTTGAGCGGTGTGCGTCATCCGGCGATTCTTTTCGAAGGCGGCTTCATGAGCCACGGCTACGAAGCGCGTTTGATCGCGAATGAGAAATATCAGGCGGCTTTGGGCGCCGGGATTCTCGATGCGATCGCCAAATACCGCAAGGCGGTGACACGGGGAGCGCCGGCAAAGGCCGAACCTTGATAAGCAGCTTCTTAGTGTCCGAGGATGGCTTCGGTCATCCGGAGAGCTTCGGCATTGGGTTTCACCGAATGAACCCGATGGATCATTGCTCCCTTTTCCCTGCCGAATGACGTGAGTGCGACCGTCGGCCATTCGCGGTTCGACAGATCGGTTTCGCCGAGGATTTTCGCGATGAATGATTTTCTCGAGACTCCGAGCAGGAGTGGACGTCCGGGAAGGATGAGCTGATCGAGCGAGCGGAGGAGCGCCAGATTGTGGTCGAGTGCTTTTCCGAATCCGATGCCGGGATCGAAGCACAGGGTGTCCGCATCAATGCCAAAGGCGGTCAGCGTGGCCAGGCGTTCCTCGAAAAAATCCCGGACTTCCCGGACCACGTCGTCGTAATGCGGGGAGATCTGCATGGTGCGGGGCTCGCCCTGCATGTGCATGACGACGATCCCGCACCCGGCGGATTTGCAAACGGCCGCCATTTCCGGATCCGCGGTCAATCCGCTGACGTCATTGACGATGTCCGCGCCCGCGGCGAGCGCCGCTTCGGCAACGGCTGCCTTGGAGGTGTCGATGGAAATCAGGCCGTCCCATTCGCGGCGGAGCTTGGCGATCACGGGTTCCGTGCGGCGGATTTCCTCGGCTACGGAAATGGCGGCGGCACCGGGGCGGGTCGATTCACCGCCGATGTCGATGATGGCCGCCCCTTCCGCGATCATGGTCCGCGCGTGTTCGAGCGAGGATCCGGGATCATCATGCAGCCCGCCGTCGGAGAAGGAGTCCGGGGTGGTATTGAGGATTCCCATCACGAGCGACCGGTGGCGGAGATCGATGGAATGGCGGCGGGTTTTCCAAATCATGTGTTAGAACTGGCTGCTTGCAGTCCCGGGGGGACCTGCCTAGGTTTGCCGCCCATGAACCGGATCGCAAACTGGAAAATCGTCACCGCATGCTGCCTGATGCTCGGGGGGATGACTTTTGGCGGTGAACTTGATATGGTCGACGGGCCGAATGTCCGGGTGACCCATCACAAGGATGGAGGGCAGACGCTTTTCCTCCGTTCTCCGGACAAGAAAACGATCACCAAGAAGACTTTCGGCGGCGGCGGGACCCTCAGAATGGTGACCATCTACCGCATGGACGAGAATGGTAATCCGTTGAGCTGCAAAATTTTCGACGGTCAGAAAACCGAGCTTTTCAAGGTCGCCTACGGATATCGGCGGTCCGACGGCCAGCTGGTCGAGGAGCGGATGTTCGACTCGAGGGTTTCCCGGACGAATCCGGCGGATGGGAAGGAGATGCCGGTGCGGCGTTTCATTTACGAGTATGACGCTCAGGGAAACCGCAGCGCGCCGATTTCGATCACGCTCACTCCCGGAAAAAGCGCGAAGGATGTTTTCGGAGCGGCTCCGACCGGTCTGGATGCGAATCCATTTTCCATTGATGAAGGCGGTGTGAAACCGGTGAAGCCGGCGGCGCGCACCATCGATAACTGAATCGTCCGAGAGTCTCGTGCCTTCCCCCAAAACCTTGCTTCCCGTCCTGATCGGCGGCGCCGTGGGCGCGGCCGGGATCATCCAGGGGCTGCATTGGCGTTCGACGGGTTCTTCGGACGGTCTGTCCGAAATGGAGAACCGGCTGCGGATTGTCGGCGAGGAGAACGATTTGCTCCGGCGTGAAAACGATTCGCTGCGCTCGATCGCGCAGGGGGGAGGGGAAGTCGCCGTTCCACAGGAA
>DATLIO010000071.1:0-1871 GCA_035539355.1 Luteolibacter sp. | reverse complement strand
GAAGCCAACGCTGAAATCAACGTTCATGTTCTTGCCGACGGCACCATCACCGGCACCGCCGGAACGCCATACTTCGTCGGCGGCGCGGCCCTCCCTCCCGGAGTGACGCTTCCTTGAGCGAATCGCCTGATCTGATTCATTCATAGTATTCTGATGAACCCGCTCCACCGGAGAATCCTCACGATCTCCGGTGGAGTTCTTTTGTTGGTGGCCGTCGCCTTGGTGCTGAGAAGCCCCGACAAGCCGGAACCAACACCTGAAAAGAAGACCATCCAGGCCAAGGAGACGGCGTCACGCCCCCAAAAACGGCCTGAAAGCGGCGGTCCGATGACCGATCCCGGCAAGGTCGCCGGGGAGATCACGAGCGCTTCTCCGAACAAGAGCGGTCAGGCGGCCCTCGATGAGGTTTTCAACCTCTCGGTCCAATATTCCGAGGAAAGCGTGCCGCTCATCGCGCCCTATCTGACCGATCCCGATCTGAAAGTACGTGCCGCCGCGTTGGAGGGCATGCTCAACAACGGCAAAACCAGCGGTGCCGCCCATTTGAGAGCAGCGGCCAAGAAACTGGAAGATCCCGTGGAAGCCGCGGCTTACATCAAGGCCGCCGAGCATTTGGAGCTCCCGTCCGCGAACGACTTCAACTGAGCGTTTGCCGTTGCGGTATCCCGCGGCGGACGCAAACCTCGCGCATGCCCGTCGTTTCCCCGCCGAAATCCCTGCTGATCATCAAGCCGTCGTCGCTCGGTGACATCGTGCATGGGTTGCAGGTCGTGCAGACCGTCGCCCGCCAATGGCCGGATTGCCGGATCACCTGGATCGTGCGCGACCGTTTCGCCGGGCTCGTCGAAGCCGCGCCGTTCGTCCACGAGGTCATCCACTACAAACGCAAGGAAGGTTGGCGGGGGCTCTGGGCGGTCATGAAAGCACTCCGTCAGCGGAAATTCGATCTCGCCTGGGACATGCAGGGTCTCGCGCGATCCGGCCTGATGATCGCCGCCGCGAAGGCCTGGCAAAAGTGGGGCCGCAAGGACAGCCGCGAATGCTCCGGAGTCTTTTATGATGAACCGGTCGAACTTCCCGATGGCGAAGGACCGTATCACGCGATCCCGATTCTCCAGGGTTTCCCGAAAGCCGCGGGGCTCGATTCCGAGATCATCTTTCCCCTGCAGATCAACCCGGGGCCGGCATTTCCCTGGGCATCCTTCTTCGATGAGGATCCACGGAAGCTGTTTGTCATCTTCACCGACAGCCGCGGAGTCGGCAAAGAGTGGCCGAAGTTCGATGAACTCACGCGCCTCATCTGGGAGAACATCCCCGGCAGCCGCGTCGCCTGGTGCGCGGGAAAACCGACGGCGCCCAACGTCCCGATTCCCGACGGTCGCTTCCTCAACCTGACCGGTTGCCCCATGGACGAGATGATCGAACTCGTGCGGCAGAAATCCACGTTCATCGGCAACGACAGCGGGCCGATGCATCTTTCCGCCGCCCTCGGCAATCGTGTGCTCGCGATTTTCGGGCCGACTTCGCCATCACGTTTCGGTCCATGGCCGCCCGGAGCGACCAACACCGAATCCATCCGTGCCCCGGGCGGAGTGCTCATGGATCTGACTCCGGAAGCGGTGCTCGATGCGTTGAAGTCGCTCATAGCGAGGTAACCACGCCGATCGCGATCGTTGGTTGCGGCGATCGCATCGATGGCTTACCTTTGTTAGATGAAGCCTTGGCTTCCATTCCTGCTTCTGGCCGGTCTGCCCGTGATGGCGCAGACGCAGAAAAAGACCACCTCGACGAAAAAACCTTCCGTCGAGAAGACGCCCGTCGCACCCAAGCCTGCGGAAGCACCCGCTGCCACCGAAGGCAAGGATGCGGGC
>DATLIO010000070.1:0-1654 GCA_035539355.1 Luteolibacter sp. | reverse complement strand
GAGGAGGATCGCACTGATGGTTGCTATGGGGCTGGCCGCCCTTCCTCCTCTTCTCTGCATGGTCGGCATGGCCGGCGCGCTGGCAGCCCAGGGATATGAACGCTCGGGAAACGTTCAGGACATCTTCGGTGTTTTCGGACTCATGCTTCTGGTCCTTCCGGTTGTTTCTTCGTTCATGGCGCTGCTACTGCTCGGCTACAGGAAGTCCGCCGACGGCAGCCGGGCGAGGTGCGTGGATTCAAAGGTGGGCTACCTTCTCATCCTGGTAAGCCCGCTGCTCCCCTTTTTCCTGTCGTTCGCCCTTTGGATGACGATGGCCTGCTTCCGTGGCAATGAGTTCACCGCCACGCTTCTGTCGATCCTCTCCTATTTCCTCCTGGTGCTGATTTCACCATCCGTGGCGTATTTTTTCACGAGAGGGCGGAGAGCCCGGGAAACAATTTCGTGCCGCTGAACTGCCTTCCGGTGAGGCCGAATCAGCGCTTGTCCGCGGAGGGTGTTTCTTCCGCGGACACGATGACGAAACCACGGGTCTTTCCATCCGGTCCGGCGGGGGCGAGCATGGCTTTCCACAGGTCCGCCGTCGTCACCCAGACCGGAGGGTATTTGTATTGGGAAACGTCAATGATCAGAAACGAGTCGGTTGCCTCGTGCCAGGCGCCGAGCGGGGAAATGTGACCACCGGTGTTCTGACCGAGTGCTTTCCGGAGATAGTTCACGAGCACGTACGAGCGGCCGTCGTTGAGTTGTGAACTGGCGGCTTTCCGGAAATCATCCATTGAAGTCGCCGATGCTTCCGTCGCGACGGCACGGACGCCCGGATGAACGTTGAGGAACTTCCCGAGCTGTTCGAGGCTCATGCCGTCCTTGGCGACGTTTTCGGGGGCTTTGATCTGGATCGCCTCGGGTGAGAAAAAATTCTCCTGCGTGAAAAACGCATGCGGCGACTGAGGGCCTTCCTGAGGTTTGGGAACGGGCAGCGCGTTGAGCACCATGACCGAACTGGCGACACCGCAGTAGGCCAGATTCTTCTGCGGGCTGAAGTAACGGATCAGCCGGTGGAAATCCCCGCTGGCGGTGGATTCACGCAGCATCCGCGCGCCGTCATCGGAATCCAGCGGGACAAGCTGCGGTTTCCCGTCCGCGGCGATCGCGAACGGGAAGGTGCAGAGGACTGCAAGCGCGGGAAGGAGTTGGCTGAAACGTTTCATGCTTCCGGATGACCGACCCGCGTTTGCACCGGAGACTCACTTCACGCGGCGTCCCTGTTCGTCGAGGAAGATTTCCGCGAGGCGGAAGCAACGGCGGGAAAGTTCGCGGGCATCGTGATCGCTGATGAGGCTGACGCCTTCTTCGCTGACTTCGGCGAGGAAGATCTTCCAGGCCTTCTTGGCAAGCAACTCGGGATCGACCGGTGTGCGCTGCTGCTGTTGCTGCTGCGGGCGGGGTTGATGTTGCTGATGGTGCTGTTGCTGCGGTTTCGGAGCCGGAGCCGCTGGTTCGTTGGATGCGGCGGAGCCGGCTTCGGTCTCTTCGATGAGAACGGGGATCGACGGAGCGTCTTCGCCTCCGACCGGTGCGTCGGAAATTTCACGGGGGCCGTTCTTGTTGCCCTTGCCTTTGCGGCGGCGGCGCTTGTTGCGCTTCGCATCGG
>DATLIO010000069.1:0-4301 GCA_035539355.1 Luteolibacter sp. | reverse complement strand
CTGACCGACGATGCGAAGTCGCGCGGCCTGCAGACCGGCTTCTTCTCCTTCAACTCGGGCGAAGGCCGCTGTGACCGTTGCGCCGGTGCCGGCAGTGAGAAGGTGGAGATGCAATTCCTCTCCGACCTGCATGTCACCTGCCCGGACTGCAATGGCCGCCGCTACAAGCCGTCCACCCTCGATCTTCACTACCTGGGCAAGTCGATTGCCGACATTCTCGACCTTAGCATCGAGGAAGCGCTGGCCTTCTACGGCGAGACAGAAGGGCTGCCGACGAACCACGCCAAGCGCCACGAACAGATCGTGAAGCTGCTCCAGCCGCTGGCGGAAGTCGGCCTCGGCTATCTGAAACTCGGCCAGCCGCTCAACACGCTTTCCGGCGGTGAATCCCAGCGTCTCAAACTCTGCCAGCTTCTTTCCGGAAATGAAGGCACCACCGGCAACCTGCTGATCCTCGATGAACCGACGACGGGCCTGCATTTCTCGGACATCGAAAGACTCCTCGGCGTGTTCCAGAAACTCGTCGATGCCGGGCATTCGCTGCTCGTCATCGAGCACAATCTGGACGTCATCAAATCCGCCGACTGGATCCTCGATCTCGGACCTGAAGCGGGAGCCCATGGTGGCAAACTCGTCGGCAGTGGTTCTCCGGAAGAGATCGCGAAACTCGACACCGTCACCGCCGAATTCCTCCGCCGTGCGTTGAAGGGCCGCGAAGTCGCCGAAGCGAGGCCGGATCCGGAGCCGGCGGTGCTGGCCTCGAATGACATCACTCTCCGCGGCGCGCGTCATCACAACCTCAAGAACATCTCGGTCGATATTCCCCGGGATCAATTCGTCGTCATCTCGGGACTGTCGGGTTCGGGGAAATCGACCCTCGCCTTCGATATCCTTTTCGCCGAAGGCCAGCGGCGTTTCCTCGATTCGATGTCCGCTTATGCGAGGCAGTTCGCGGAGCAACTTGAGAAACCGGAGATCGATCAGCTTGCGGGTCTCCCTCCGACGGTGGCGATCGAGCAACGGGTGTCGCAAGGCGGCGGCAAATCGACCGTCGCGACCGTGACCGAGTTGTGGAACTTCATCCGCCTTCTCTATTCGAAGCTCGGAACCCTTTACTGTCCTGACTGCAACGTTCCGGTTGAGAAGCAATCGCTCGCGGCCATTGAGAACGCCGTCCGCTTGCATCTCCGGAAAGGTTCGGTCAGCATCCTCGCGCCGTTGATCAAAGGCCGCAAAGGCTTCCATACCGAGGTCGCCGAATGGGCGGGCAAGCACGGTTTCTCGAAGCTGCTGGTGGATGGAAAATACAAGGAGGTCGAGGGTTTCCAGCGCTTGGAACGATTCAAGGAACACGACATCGATGTCGTTGTTTCCGAACTGCCGAAGGCCTCGAAGGAAACCTCGGGGATCGAGCGTGCGCTCGAAATCGGCAAGGGACTCATCCGCATCCAATCGTCGGACAGGAAATTCCACCTGCTTTCGACGAAGGCGAGTTGTCCGTCCTGCAACAAATCCTTCGAGGATCTCGATCCGCGGTTGTTCTCGTTCAACTCGCCGCACGGCTGGTGCGTTGAGTGCCGGGGGCATGGTCGTGTGCCGAAGCGGCGCCAGAGATTGGACACGTCGCGTTTTGAATCCGTTCTCGAAGCGGAAATGGATGCGGACCGTTCGATCGAGCGGATGGAGGATCATGAGCTGGTCGAGTGTCCGTCATGCCATGGCAGCCGGCTCAATCCTACGGCATCCGCCGTACATCTCGGGCCGACTCCGATTTCCGAACTTTCGGATCTTTCGATCGACAAAGCCTCCCTGCATTTCTCGAAGCTGAAGTTTTCCGGAAGCCGCGAGGCGTTGATCGCGCGCGACATCCTTCCCGAGATCCGCCAGCGACTCTCGTTCCTCCAGGAAGTCGGACTCGGCTATCTGCAGCTTGACCGGTCGGGCAACACGCTTTCGGGCGGTGAAAGCCAACGCATCCGCCTTGCCGCGCAACTTGGATCGAATCTCCGTGGCGTGCTGTACGTGTTGGACGAGCCGACCATCGGACTTCATCCGCGCGACAACGCGGCGTTGCTCAAGACGCTCGTTTCGCTGCGTGACCAGGGCAATTCGCTGATCGTCGTGGAGCACGATGAAGACACGATCGCCGCGGCGGATCATCTCGTCGATCTCGGTCCGGGTGCGGGACGGCTTGGCGGGCAGGTGGTCTATCAGGGCAAGCCGCCGACCTTGAAGGCAGCGAAGAAAGGCGCGAAGACCCATGAGGAATCACCGACGTATCGCGCGCTGTCCCAGCCGATCGTCCATCCGATCCGTGGCAGCCGTCGTCCGGTGGAGAAAGGCCATCCTTTGCTCCAACTCACGGATTGCCGGGCGAACAATCTCAAGGGCATCGACGTCTCATTGCCTGCGGGCAGGCTCACCGTCCTCACCGGTATCTCGGGATCGGGGAAATCCACGTTGATGCATTCCTGTATCGCCGAAGCCGCGGCGGCGGCAGGGAAGAAAAAGAAGAGCAACAACTTCAAGAAGGCATCCGGCTTCGAGAAACTGCAGAACGTTTATGAGGTCGACCAATCGCCCATCGGCAAAACATCACGGTCCTGTCCGGCGACGTATGTGAAGGTCTTCGATGACATCCGCGCGTTGTTCGCGCAGCTTCCCGAATCGCGGATGCGCGGGTTCGATGCCTCGCGGTTTTCGTTCAACACGGATGGCGGACGCTGTCCGGAATGCAAGGGCAACGGCCGGGTGAAACTCGAAATGGATTTCCTGCCGTCGACCTGGGTTCATTGCGAGACCTGCAATGGCGCCCGCTACAATCCGGCGACGCTTGAGGTCACTTTCCGTGAAAAGAACATCGGCGACGTGCTGGCGATGACCATCGATGAAGCGGTGCTGTTTTTCGAGAGCCAGCCGCGGATCGCATCGCCGTTGCGCCTGATGGCGGACACCGGGCTCGGTTATCTCCAGCTCGGCCAGGCCTCGCCGACGCTTTCGGGTGGTGAGGCGCAGCGGATCAAGCTGGTCTCGGAACTGACACGCGGCCGTGTCTCGGCGAGGAATCTCAAAACGCTCAGCCGGACCAATCTCTACCTCATCGAGGAGCCGACCGTGGGTCTTCATCTCGAGGATGTCCGGAGGCTGATCGATGTGCTGCACCGGTTGGTGGACGAAGGTCATACCGTCGTTGTCATCGAGCACCACATGGCCGTCGCGGCTGAGGCGGACTGGATTCTCGATATGGGTCCTGAGGCCGGCGAAAACGGTGGAAAGCTCATCGCCGAAGGTCCGCCGGAGAAGATCGTGAAGTCGAAGGTTTCGCGCACCGCTCCGTTCCTCGCGACGGCTCTTGGCATTTGACCGGTGGCCGTTGCCGGCTCCGGGGGATGATTGAAACCGTATCCGGTGTGAAAATTTTTTCATCGCGCCGGATCGCGGATGCTCATGGGGTTGTGAAAACGTGAGGCATTCTCCGCGCGGGTCGCAAAAGATTTTCACGTCGGATCGGAGCGTTGGGCAAAGGAACTGCTTAGCCGGGCGTTTCCCAAATGAGACGAACCCCCATTTCATGGCGCAGGGTTTTGCCACCCGTGCTTTTTCTTTTCGCAGTCTGCGGAGCGTATCTCGCGCTCCGATGGGTGGAGCGGGCTCCGGCGCCATCGCCGGAGAAGACTGCGGAAGAAGAGCGGCGTTCTTCTTCATCGCCCACGCGCATCGTTGGATTGGGAAGCAGCGGGGAGGTTGAATTGACTTATCGGTTCGACGACGTCGGCTTTCAGAAAGCCTTCGATCTTGCGCTGGATGAAGTCGCCGTGAAATCGCCGGGAGGAAGAAGCGAGATCGTGAAGCTTGTGCCGGCGGCCACGAGGGAAACGTATGTCCCGCGGTTGAAGGAGCTTTCGCCTCGCGGGGAGGTGCAACCGGTTCTTTATCCCGAAGGCGAGGAGCGTGATCCTTTCAACCGTCGTCTGGTGACTTCGAAAGTCCTGGTGGAAGCCGTTGATGGAACAAGCCGTGAGTCGTTGTCGGGTTCGCTGCGGCTTCCGATCGAGATGATGCCGGAAGCTTCACCGAAGCATGTGGTTCTCAAGGCCTCTTCGCCACTGGCTGCGTTGGATGGACTGGCGCGATGGAGCGCGCTGCCGGGAGTGAAGTCGGTCGAGGTGCTGTTGGCGAAACAGCAATCGAAGCGTGCGATGCCGAATGATCCGTTGATCCCGAAACAATGGCATCTCAAGTATCAGAACCAGAGTGGAGCGGTGGCGGGCACCGATGTGAACATCGAGTCCGTGTGGAAT